>CAYHAB010000110.1:0-7714 GCA_964354505.1 uncultured Thermodesulfobacteriota bacterium | reverse complement strand
GAGGCATCGGTCTTTGCGGGGCAGCAATTTCCGGCCCATGCCGAGACGCTCGAGGAAAGTCAGGTCTTCTTCTTTCCGCGAGCTGCCTTTGTTGAGCTCGTTAAAGAAGACCCTTCCCTGGCCTTGAACATGCTGGCAATTTTATCCCGTCGCTTGCGCACATTTACGCTGCTGGTAGAAGAACTCTCTCTCAAAGAGGTGCCGGGGAGACTCGCCGCATATCTCCTCCTGATGAGCGAGCAGAGAAACGGCGCCGATGACCTAAAACTGGATATTGCCAAAAATCAGCTGGCCGGCCTGTTAGGCACCATCCCTGAAACCCTGTCGCGCATTCTCACCAGGATGGTCCGGCAGGAGTTGATCCAATTGGATGGCCCCCGTATCAGGATCCTGGATCGCCAGAGCCTGGAAGAGCTGGCCCGGGCGGAGAGACGTCTCTAGGGGAAAAAGAGGAGAACAACCATGCGTACTTCATGGCGTATCTTCACGATATCCGGCATCGAGATCAAGATTGATACGAGTTGGGTCTTTATCTTCGGCCTGATCACGTGGGCACTGGCAAGGCACTACTTCCCCACGCAGTATCCCCACTGGCCCAACGGGCAATACTGGCTTGTCGGCCTCATCGCCAGTCTGCTGCTCTTTTCCTCGGTACTGGCCCATGAGCTGGCACACTCCGTGGTGGCCCGCAGCAGAGGGGGGGAGGTGCGCAGCATCACCCTCTTTTTCTTTGGGGGTGTCGCCGAGATCTCGGAGGAACCCGAGACGCCGGCCAAGGAATTCATCATCGCCCTGGTAGGACCCCTCTCCAGCCTGATCATCGCCGCTCTCTTCTTTGGACTGTGGCATAACATGCAGGGGATTAACGAACCCATCGCCGCCCTGGCCCGCTATCTATCCATAATCAACGGTATCCTCGCCTTGTTCAACATGATCCCCGGATTTCCCCTCGACGGAGGGAGGGTGCTGCGGGCCATCGCCTGGAAGGCAACCGGAGATCTCAAGCGGGCCACCCGGATCGCCTCTGTTACCGGTCAAGCTGTCGCCTTTCTCCTCATCATCTTCGGCATCTCGCAGATATTGCGGGGACTTTTTTTTAACGGCCTCTGGACTGCCCTCATCGGTTGGTTTATCCATAGTGCCGCCGTCCGGGGATACCGTACCGTCCTCATGAAGGAGACGCTTAAAGATGTCAGGGCAAAAGACCTGATGGATACCGCCTTTGAGACAATCGATGGCCTTATCTCCGTGCAGGAACTGATTGAGGATCACATCCTCAAGAAGAAGGAACGGTCCTTTTTGATAGCAGATGCAGGTGAGCTGGCGGGGATCGTCTGCCTAGAGGATGCCAAGGCCGTCCCTCCCAACAAGAGGACGGATACAAAGGTGAGGGAGATCATGACCCCCAGGGACAAATTAGAGGCCGTCTCTCCGGAGGACGATGGCAACCAGATTCTCGCCAAGCTGTCCAGCGGCAAGATCCACCAGGTCCCGGTAATCGAGGGGGGGAACATCAAGGGATTGGTCTGCCGCGCAGATATTCTGGACTTCATTCACCTCCGCTCCGATATGGGGGTTTAAAGGATACTTCTACAGGTAATAAGGGGACAGGGGCAGAACACGCCATGGACATCATCATCCATACCTTCAATGACGGCTTGGGGATCGGAGTATCGCTGTACATGCTGGGTTTTTGAAAGAGTCGGAGGGGAAGGGTGTTGAAGCACGATGGGTAAGATGATACCGTGGAACCTTGCTTTTGGTCTTGACAGGGCATAAGATAATCTCAAGATTGCGATATGAACAAAACCGAAAAGCCAGGAGGGAACGATGAAGGACGAATTCCTGCTTGAGTTGCAGGATCTCCGCGTATCAATAGGAAAGAAAGAGATCCTCACAGGGGTGGACCTCCAGATAAAGAAGGGAGAAGTCCATGCCATTTTTGGACCGAATGGCTCGGGCAAGACCACCCTTTTGAACGCCATGATGGGATTTGCGGGCTACTCGGTAAAGGGCAAGATACTCTTTGGCGGAAAAGATATCACCCACCTCCCGATAAATGAACGGGCGCAGATGGGCATCGGCATATCCTTTCAGCGCCCGCCGGCCATCCGGGGGGTGAAGCTCCGAAAGCTGATCGAGACCAGCGCCAAGAGGAATGGCAAGGCCTTGGAGGAGTATGCCAAACACCTCAATCTGGTTGATTTTCTCGAGAGGGAGGTAAACGTCGGCTTTTCCGGAGGGGAGATCAAGAGGGCAGAGCTCTTGCAGTTGATTATGCAGGATCCGGACCTGGTCTTTTTGGATGAGCCTGAGTCGGGGGTGGATCTGGAAAATATTGCTTTGATAGGAGAATATATCAATCATCTGCTCGGAAGAAAGAGGGAGCCTGATAGGAAAAAGACCATGAAGGAGATGTATCGGGAACGCAAGAAATCCGGTCTCATCATCACCCACACCGGCCACATCCTCGACTACGTGAATGTGGACATGGGATATGTCCTTATGCAGGGGCGCATCGCCTGTCATGCCAACCCCCGAGATATGCTCCATACTATCAGGGAGTGCGGTTTCGAAGAGTGTAATCGCTGTTTTCGGAGGGAGGAGCCCAGTGCCGCAAGAAAAGCAGACTAAGACGCAGCCAGGAGGCGATCTGGACCTGAGTGTATATCGGGATAAAGCAACCGAACATCCACCCCTTGATAATCTCTCCAAGATCGAGCCCGAAGATCAGAAGGTCCTTCTTATGACAGGCATCGACCCCACGGGGAGAGAGCGCTCCGGGAGCTTCTTCCAGAAGGACCACTCGGTGATCCACTGCCGCACCGACTTCGATGGGGCGGAGATCATGTCCGCGACGGCGGCCCGGGAAAAATATGACGGCCTCACGGACTATTGGTGGAAAGCGGTATCGGTAGACAAGGATATCTATACTAAACGAGCAGACGAACACCAGGAGCATGGTTACTATATCCGCTCTCTGCCGGGGGCCAATGTCCACTATCCGCTTCAGGCCTGTCTCTATATTACCGAGGACAATCTTGCCCAGGATGTCCACAACATCATCATCGCCGAGCAAGGATCGACGCTGAATATCATAACCGGTTGTGCCACAGCCCCCGGTGTGCGCTCCGGGCTGCATATCGGAATCTCTGAATTCTTCGTAAAAAAGGGATCGACCGTATCCTTTACCATGATCCACAACTGGGCAGAGGAGATGGCGGTGAGACCCCGGTCTGCCGTCATCGTGGAAGAAGGTGGGACCTTCATTTCCAATTATATCTGCCTGGTGCCTGCCAGGGACCTCCAGATGTATCCTGTGGCGACGCTCAAAGGGAAAGGGGCAGTAGCGACCTTCAATTCGGTGCTTTTGGCCAGACCCGGCTCCCTCATGGATGTCGGCTCCCGGATAATCCTGCAGGCACAAGGATGCCGGGGAGAGGTTATTTCCCGCACTGTCTCCACAGGAGGAACAATCATCGCCAGGGGGCACCTCGTGGGAGAACATCCCGGCATAAAGGCGCACCTGGAGTGCAAGGGGCTTCTCCTCTCCGATAAAGGGAGAATCCACGCCATCCCTGAGCTGGAAGGTAAGACTGCCGATCTGGAGATGTCCCATGAGGCGGCAGTAGGGAAGATCGCCCAGGAAGAGGTCGAATACCTGATGGCCAGAGGGCTCTCCGAACAGGAGGCAACGGCCCTCATCATCAAGGGGTTCCTCTCACTGGAGATCGTCGGCCTTCCCGCGGGTATCAAAAAAGAGCTGGAGCGCATGATCGATGAGACGGATACGGAGGCCATTTAGCGGAAGGTATGAAGCTCATGGCCATCGTGCAGGGGAATTATGGAAGGCGGATGGCCGAGACCTGGCAGGGGAATGGCCCGGCGGATTGGGAGATAGAGACCCTGGAGATTACCTCCTCTCTACCCCTTATGATGGAAGATCCCTCGGAATTTCTTCCTGACAATTGCCCGAAGGCAGATCTGGTGATCAGCCTCGGGGAACACCCCGGCGTGGCGGAGCTCCTGCCGGCAATCGTCAGGGCCTCGGGTGCCCGCGCGGTGATCGCACCGGTGGACAACCGCGCCTGGCTCCCCCCTGGCCTGGCCCAGCAACTGGAGAAGGCCCTTCAGAAGATGGGGGTCACGATCATCTTTCCTGCCACCTTTTGTGCCTTACAAGAAAATGATTCTCATAATCCGCTCATCCGAGAGTTTGCCCGTTCGTTCGGCGACCCCGAGGTGGAGAGCACAGTGCAGAACGACCGGGTGCATGAGGTCCGGGTGATCAGGGGCGCCCCCTGTGGGTGCACCTATTTCGTGGCCGGGGAGTTGAAGGGTACAAGGGTCATGGATGCCGAGCAAAAGAGCGGCATCCTCCATCACAATTACCCGTGCCTTGCTACCATGAATGTGGACTGGCAGTTTCACGACACCCTCATGCACCGGGCCGGCTACTTCACCAAACAGGCGGTGAACCGGGCTTTAAAAAAACAAACAGTCCCACCTTTGGCGGGATTGAATCCTATTTGATAATAACTGAACAGGTCGTTGAAGAAGTGAAGAGGTGAGCAGATGTTTGTCCTGGGCCTCATGGGAAGTCCGCGAAACAAAGGGAATACGGACCTCCTCCTCTCCGCCTTTCTCGATGGTGCTGAGGGGAAAGGGGCAGAGGTGCTGAAGGTCGACGTGCCCTCCAAGCATATCGCACCCTGCCAGGGGTGCGCCTTCTGCGAGAAGCAGGGCCTCTGCCGCCAGCACAATGATGACATGGTGGAGATGAACTATCTCCTGCGCAGGGCTGACGTGGTAGCCCTTGCCACGCCCATATTCTTTTATGGCCCTGCGGCCCAAATCAAGGCATTGATCGATCGCTCGCAACCCCTCTGGGCCAGACGTCATATCATGAAACTGACAGACCCCAAGGCCCCCTTTCGTAAGGGCTTCCTTTTGGCGGTGGGGGCGACCAAGGGGAAGGAGCTTTTCACCGGGACGAGCCTTATTGCCAAGTATTTCTACGACGCCGTCGGCGCGCGCTACGAGGGGTTTTTAGGATTCCGGCAGATGGAAGCACCGGGTGCGATAGCCTGCCACCCCACCGCTCTTGCCGACGCCGTAAAGAAGGGGGAGGAGCTGACCGAGGGCCTCTCAAGGCGAAGGCGCGCCCTCTTCCTGTGCCGGGAGAACGCCTGCCGCAGTCAGATGGCGGAGGCCTTTCTGCAGTACCACGGTGGTGAGCAATTCGATGCCCAGAGCGCTGGTGATCACCCCGCGAGAGAGGTCAATTCCCTGGCTGTCGAGGCCATGGCGGAGAAGGGGATAGATCTCGCCTTCCGCAGGCCCCGGGGAATGGATGAGATCGAAAACAAAGGCCGTCCCTTTGATCTCGTCGTGCAGATGGGGTGCGAGCAGAGCTGCCCCGTGACGCCTAGCGGCAGGGTGGAGCAGTGGGAGCTCAAGGACCCGGCAGGGAAGCCCTTGGAGTTCATGCGCACCATCCGTGACGAAATAGAGAAGAGGGTCAAGCTCCTCATCGAGTCCGTTGCATGATGTTAACAAAGAGGTCTGCACAAACCGGTGCAAAGACCAAAACCGGGTTGAGCCATGGATGATATCAGAGAGATCTTGCAAAAGGCCATCGAGAGGGAGAAAGCAGCCTACCATGAATATCTGGAGGCCGCCCACAAGGCTACCGACCCCGCGGCCAAATCCCTTCTGGAGCAACTGGCCCGGGACGAAACACGACACCGTCAGGCCCTGGAAATACAGCTTGCCCTCCTGATCAAGGCTGAAAGGATTGCTCTTCTCAAAGAAGGCGCAGAGAAAGAGGAGCTCGCGAGCGACCTGGATGTAGAGGTCTGCGATTTGGAATTGGAGGGTGTCAAAAGGGCCACCGAGGTGCTGGCCGAGGCCAAACGAGAGATCGAAAAAACTCAGGAGGCCAAGGAGGAATTCTATGCCATGGTGACCCATGACCTGCGCTCCCCGCTGATCTCCATGGAGGCCTTTGCCAAAAAACTCCTCACCTCCCTGCAAGACAAGATCTCTGACAAGGAGCGCCAAAAACTCCAATGGATCTGGAGCGAGGTCAGGAGGCTGGAGGGATTCGTGAACAACTTCCTGGACCTGGCCCGTCTTACCTCAGGAGCCGGCACGCTGAAACGTGAACCGTTAGATCCACGCGTGGTAATCGATGAGGAGTTGGAGGCCCTGCTCCCGCAAGCGCATGAAAAAGGGCTGCACGTCGAGGTAAAGATGCGCGGGGTACCCTGGGTGGAGGCCGATCAATGGGCCGTCAAGAGGCTCTTGATGAACCTCCTGGATAATGCCGTGCTCCACGGAAAGAGGGGGGGGAACATCGAGGTCGGCACCCAAGGGGAAGATGACATGGTCCGCTTTTGGGTCAAGGACGATGGCCCGGGGATACCGGAGAAAGACCTCCCCTACATCTTTGAGAAGTTCCACACCGGCGCCGCGGGCCGCAGGGGAAGCGGGCTGGGATTGGCCATTGCCCGCCAGGTGGTGGAGGCGCATGGGGGACGCATATGGGTCGAAAGCAAAGAGGGTGAAGGGGCCGCCTTCTATTTCACCCTGCCCAGGTCGCAAGGAAAGAAAAAGGATAATGCCCCATGACGGGTCTGCTACGCACGCATGGAAAATCCTTTTATAGATTAAGATTTCCCTTGTCGACGGGGGGAGTCTTCGATATCCTGTTAAAGCTTAATAAAAGTCCCCTTTCCTTCTGGAGAGAGGCCCTCGTCTCATTTCCCTCTCCCCAGTGAGACTGTGTCACAATTATATTTTAGCACCGAATATCCCTTCTCCCCTTTAGCAAGGGGAGAAGGTGGAGGATGAGGGGTAACAATAAAAACAATATCTTAAATGCTTTTTGGTTGAGCCCCTACCCTCTCCCCACTGACGTAGGGCGAGGGAAATATTTGAATTATGACACAGTCTCAGTGGCGGGAGAGGGGGTGAAGTCCCGCTCCGCTGTACATAAATCAGGGAATACAGGATGTGTCGCCTTGCGCCACAGGTGAGGGGGCATGAGGGGCAAAAATAATACCGACACAGTGATGTATAGGGCATTGCGCAAATAAACTTTTCGAGAAAGCGGAGGATTACAAGGAATGCCCCATCGCATAGAGGTGGCCTTCAGGGAGGGGTTGCGGGACTCCCTGGGGGAAAAGCAAGCAGCGAGGATCAAGAACGATCTGGGGCTCGCGGTGAAATCCGTGCGGACCGTCGATTGCTATACCATCGACGCCCCCCTGGCAAGGGAACAGCTTGAGCTCTTGGCCCGCGAGGCCTACAGCGATCCCATCACACAGGTCTGGTCTCTGGATCGCCCCCTGGCAAAGGCGTTTGACTGGGTGATCGAGGTGGGCCTTTTGCCCGGGGTGACGGATAATGTGGGGAGGACCGCCCGGGAGGCCCTGGAGGCGTGTGTTTCAGCCCGATTAAAGGACGCGGAAAAAGTCTACACCTCCCGCCAGTACCTGATCAAAGGCACGTTCTCAAAGGGCGAGGCCGAAAAGATCGCCACGGAACTCCTCGGCAACCCTTTGGTCAACCGCTTTGAGATCAGGAGCCGCAGCGAATGGGACCCGGAAAGGGGGATAGGCCCCCTTGTCCCCAAGGTGACGGGCCTGATCGGGGGGCGGGTAGCGCAATTCGATTTGGAGATCACAGAAGACCAACTCCTCTCCCTCAG
>CAYHAB010000109.1:0-2823 GCA_964354505.1 uncultured Thermodesulfobacteriota bacterium | reverse complement strand
CATATTCGACGACGGCGCCGGGGCGAGCGGGGGACGTCCGTCATCGCACCCCGCGAAGACGCGACCGTGCCCCGCACATCGGCTCCTCGCTAGGGCCATTCGGCAGGTGCATGAGCGCACGGCGAGTCAGGTCCCCGAACGACCCGTTCAGGCTGACCGCAGGTCTGTGATAGGCCCCGACACGCCGCTCGAGCTGGCCGGCCCGGGTGCTAGCCTCATGTTCGGCTGGGACTGAAGTGCTGAAAGAGGAGGCAACGGTGGATGAGGATGAGCAGGGGGTCGTCAGTCCTGCCCCGTCTGACGAGCGTGCGAACCTGGCCACCGTCGGTTTGCTCCTGCGGAGGAAACGAGCACAACTGGAACTCTCGCTTTGGGGCGTTGAGGCGTGGACGGAGGGCAGACTGTCGCATTCGGTCCTCTCTCGGATTGAAGCAGGCAAGGTCAGGCCGACTCCCCCGACGATCCGGCGTATCGCCGAGGCATACGAACTCCCCTATGACGCTCTGGCCAATGCCTTCGGCTACGCCAGCCCAGCCCAGCAGGAGCGGGGGATACAGCGGCTGAAGCAGATCACCGGCGAACCGACGGATGCGGACTACTGGGGTCAGCCGGGTTCGCCCGAGTGGATCGAGAGAGTCCACACCTTTCAGGAGGAGACAGCCCGGAAGCGAGAGGACGATCCACACTAAGGGCGAAATACACGTGACGGCCCCGACAAGGGGGCTCGAGCTGGCCAGCGTCGTCGGGATCGTCGTCCGCCCGTGGAGCGGGGCCGGGGGGCTTACGGGCCGCGACCGGGCGCTATACCCAGGAGCAGGCTAGCGTCGGCCGCTCATGAGCGGCTTGTCGGCTCGCCCGCCGCCCCGGCCGGTGCGGGGCTACTCGACCGTGATCGTAAAGACGAGCTTGTCGCCCGCCGGGTTCGTCAGGGTGACGGTGGCCTTGCCCGGCTTGAGTGCCTCAGCCCCGGGGTTGAAGGTGGCCGAGCCGTCGTTGTAACCCTTCTGGACCTTCACCACTCCTTCCGGCTCGGCGCTGATCTCCCAGGTCTCGGGGTCGTCCACGTTGAAGACGACGAAGCGGCCGACGGTGACCGTCGCCGACGTGTTCTGCGCGTCGAGGATGACGGGGCCGACGACCTCGCCTCCCGTGGGCGAGCCGGACGGGGCGGGGGAGGGCGATGGCGTCCCGCCGCAAGCAGCGAGGAACAGGACCGCGAACAACAGGAAAGCGAGGCGGCGCATGGAGAACCTCCTGGGGCGGACGCAAGGCGATCCACAGGACGCTGACGCCCGGGCGGCGGTTTCCGCCCGACCCGTGTCTTCCCAGTATCTGCGGCTTCTGGCTCTGTAGCAACTGCCAGTCGCTCAGCTGTCAGTCGCTCAGCTCGCCGCTGCGTACCAGGCCAGGTCGTCGCTGCGCTGTTCTCGGATCCCCGGACCCGTCCGGGGGCGCCAGCACGGCGCATCGTCTTCCCCAACGTTCGGCGCGGGAGCCTGGGCCTTGAATTGCGTCGGGTGACGTGGCACCTAGGTACTTCGTCCATGGGGGTGGCCGGGCTTCCTTCGCCGCCGCGAGTACTCGAGATACTCCCGGCCCTCCTTCAGCAGTTTGCGGCGCTCCTCGGCGTCGGTGACCATCTTCCAGACGCTCCTGGCGATGTAACGGGGGCGGAAGAAGAACTCCTTCTGGAAGAGATCAACCGCCTCGAAGATCTCCTCCCCGGACAGGTGCGGGTATTCGACGACGCATCGCTGGTGCCCGGTGTCGTCCACGTAGGCGGTGGAGGAGAGCCACCCCTCCTGCTGGCACTGCGCGTAGAACGCGGTGCCGGGGTAGGGGGAAGCGATGGATACCTGGATGGAGTCCAGGTCGAGCCGTTTGGCGTACTGGATGCTCTTGCGGATGGTCTGCCGGGTCTCGCCGGGGAGGCCCACGATGAAACAGCCGTGAATGGTGAGCCCCAGGGCGTGGCAGTCCCGCGTGAATGCCTCCGCCTGGGCGATGGTGACGCCCTTGCGGATGTTCCGAAGGATCTGCTCGTCCGCGCTCTCGTAGCCGACGATCACGTGGTGGAGGCCGGCGTCCCGCATGATCTCCAGGGTGTCGCGGTCGCAGTTGGCGCGGGCGTTGATTACCCAGGACGCCTGGAGCGGGGCGATCTTCCCGGCCACCGCCCGTGCGTGCGACCGGTCGGCGCTGAAAGTGTCGTCCTCAAAAGCGATGTCTCTCACTTGCGGCAGGTTGTCCCGGATCCACTTGACTTCGGCGTAGCCGTTCTCCGGGGTCCGCTGGCGCATGGCATGGCCGAAATAGGTCTGCGGCCACAGGCAGAACGTACAGCGGGCCGGACAGCCGCGGCCCGTGTAGATGGAAACGTAGGGGTGCCGGATGTGGGGAATGACGTATTCCGTAATGGGGAGGTCGCGCCGGTACACCTGGCTGACAAAGGGCAGGGCGTCCAGATCGGTCAGGAGCGGCCGGTCCGGGGTATGGTGGATCGTTCCATCCTGCCGGTAGCTGATCCCGGCGATGTCTGGCCAATCCTTTCCCTCGGCCAGTTCCTTCACGGTGTAGTCGAATTCCCCGCGGCAGACGATGTCCACCGCGCTGCCGGTGTACTGGAGCGTCTCTTCCGGGAGAACGGTGACATGAGGCCCGGTGAACACAATGACGGTCGAAGGCTTCTCCGCCTTGATCCGGCGGGCGGTGCCGGTGTCGATGGACAGGGTGGGGGTGGAGGTGTAGATGACGACCATGTCGTAGTCGCGGGCGATCTCTACGCAATCCTCGAGGGTGAGTCCTTGCACCGGGGCGTCCACC
>CAYHAB010000108.1:0-4136 GCA_964354505.1 uncultured Thermodesulfobacteriota bacterium | reverse complement strand
CGATGACCTGCTGGATTGATGATGACTGAACCCGTTCATAGACATACTGGATGAGGGGTTTGCCTTTGATTTGTATCAGAGGTTTTCCCGGCAGGCGGGTAGAACCATATCTGGCAGGTATGATAGCGGCGGTCTTCATGTCACCCCCCTTGGGGGATTGTCATGTATCCAGAGGAATACATGGGGTCAGAGATTCTACAAACATGCCGGAGGTGACCCTTTGGTCATTTGAATGATTTTTACTCGAACCCTTGAACCCTCGTATCCTTGCCTTACGGTATTCACGACAGGGCGATCTTGACTACCTCGTCCATGCGTTGGACGAACCTAAATTCCAACCCTTCTTTGACATGATCTGCCAATTCTTCCAGGTCCTTTTCATTCTTTTGAGGCAGGATAATGGTCTTGATCCCGGCCCTTTTCCCCGCTAAGACCTTCTCCTTGATACCGCCGACGGGGAGAATCAGGCCTCTCAAGGTGATTTCCCCGGTCATGGCCACGTCGCTGCGCACAGGCTTGTTGGTCAGCAGCGAGGTAAGCGCTATGAACATGGCAATCCCTGCCGATGGTCCGTCTTTGGGGATGGCGCCGGCCGGGACATGAATATGAATGTCGTGCTTCTGATAGAAGTTCTCTTCGATCCCTAGTTCCTTGGTCTTGGACCTGATGTAACTGAGGGCGGCCTGGGCGGATTCCTTCATCACCTCCCCCAGTTGTCCGGTGAGGGAGAGCCCCTTTTCGCCGCTCATCTTGGTGGCCTCCACAAAGATGATGTCTCCTCCGGTGGGGGTCCAGGCAAGGCCTGTGGCAACCCCTGGATTAGAAGTCCTCTCCGCCACCTCGGGGAAGAACTTGACGGGCCCTAAGAATTTATGCAGCATGTCAGTTTCCACCACCACTTTTCCCTCTTTTCCTTCGGCCACCTCTTTAGCTACAGCCCGGCAGATCGCTGCGATCTCCCGCTCGAGGTTTCTCACTCCGGCCTCCCTCGTATAGGAGTTTATGATCACTAGAAGGGGCTCATCTTTGAATTCCAATAGTTCCGTAGAGAGCCCGTGCTCATTGAGCTGTTTGGATATGAGGTGCTGTTTGGCAATCATCAGCTTCTCATCATCAGAGTAACCAGGCAACTCCAAGACTTCCATGCGGTCCTTTAAGGCTGGCGGGATGGTCTCGAGGACATTAGCTGTCGTGATGAACATTACCTTTGAGAGATCAAAGGGGACGTCGATGTAGTGGTCTGAAAACGAGAAGTTCTGTTCAGGGTCCAACACTTCCAGCAGGGCTGAGGATGGATCCCCCCTGAAATCGGTGCCGATCTTATCCACCTCATCAAGCATGAAGATGGGGTTATTGCTCGCGGTCTTTTTAACTCCCAGTATGATTCTGCCCGGCAGGGCGCCAACATAGGTCCTCCTGTGTCCCCGTATCTCCGCTTCATCTCGCACCCCGCCGAGGGAGATCCGCGTGAACTTGCGCCCCATGGCCCTTGCAATGGACATTCCCAGGGAGGTCTTCCCAACCCCAGGGGGGCCCACAAAACAGAGGATAGGGCCCTTCATGTCTTTTTTCAACTTACGCACGGCCAGGTATTCTAAGATCCGCTTTTTCACCTTCTCTAAGTCATAGTGATCTTCGTCCAAGACCTGACGGGCATGGTCAATAGCAAGGTTGTCATCGGTACTCTTTGACCAGGGGAGTTCTATCAACCAATCAAGGTAGGTTCTGGCAACCGTATATTCTGCTGAGGCAGGCGGCATCTTGGCAAGTCTGTCGAGCTCCTTTTCGGCGGCCTTACGCGCCTCTTCGGGCATTCCTGCATTTTCGACCTTTTGTTTTAACTCCTCCAGGTCCGTGCTATGCTCGTCGATTTCACCCAGCTCTTTTTTAATGGCCTTCATCTGCTCCCGCAGATAATATTCACGCTGCGTTTTGTCGATATCTTCTTTGACCTGTGATTGAATCTTATCTCCCAGTTCCAGTATCTGTACCTCTCGGGCAAGCAGGAGGTGGACCTTATTGAGGCGATCCTTTACATCGAAAATCTCCAATACTTCTTGCTTTTCCGATGGGTTGATGCTGAGGTTGGAAGCGATGATATCGGCCAGGATGCCGGGGTCCTTGATATTCAGGACCATGTTCTTTAACTCTACGGTAAGGTGAAGCGCCAGCTCCACCGCGCGCTGGAAGAGATTTTTCATGTTCATAACGAGGGCGTCGATCTCTACACCCTTGGCCTCTTCTTCGGGGAGCACCTTCACCTCCGCCACAAAATAGGGATCTTCTTTTATATAATGTGAGATCTTAATGCGCTCGAGCCCCTGGACGATGACCCGCTGTGTTCCATCCATCTCCCTCACCATGCGGACCAAGTGCGCTGCAACCCCGATGTTATAGAGTTCGTTCGACTTCGGGTCTTCAACATCCGAGCTATGTTGGGTAACCACTCCGATAATCCGGTCCCCCTCCATAGCCTCGTCAATCAGTTTTACAGATTTATTCCGTCCTACCATGATGGGGAGGATGAGTTCGGGGAAGAGGACGGTCCCCCGCAAGGGCAGTATGGACAGGTGGTTAGGGATGAAGATCTTCTCCTTCCCCTTTTCACTCTTTGATCTCGGTACAAATATCATCCCTTCCTCCTTCTTTCTATATGACGTCGGAAATGAGCTCAGTGCACTGTCAAACAATAATCACAGCACCGCTATCTGTCAACTGTAAAAATTTTAACAGAAATAAGGATGCTAACCTTTCTCCATCGGTAGGGTGCGCGGTAGGAGCGGCAGGAACGAGCGCCTTACCTCCATTTCGAGGGGGAGGTGAGATATTCTTTTACTTTCCCCAGGACGATCTTCGGTATATCTTCCTTGTTCTTGACGTTAAAGAGTGAGATGTTTCGCTTCTTCTCTGTCCCATCCTTAAAACGGGCTGTATGGACGTTGTGGCCCAAGTGGACGGCAGTTACCCGGTTTTCGATCTGATTGAAGAATTCGATGAGCTTTTCGAGGTTTGTTATCTGCATATCCGTGATGATGAAGATATCGGGGTTATTTGCCCGAGAGAGCAGGTATGTTATGTCATCCAGATCCAGCGCCGTTCCTCCGCCGAAGTATCGGCATATGGCTTGATAAATCTGCTCTTTTTCACCGTTGAAGTCCAAGACCATTTTGTTGCCCCTCGAGGCGTCGCTGAAATTATAGACAGCAGTTTTCGCTTCAAGCTTCAGGTAGGCGTTGCAAGCGCAGGCGGCCCCCAGGACGGCATACGACAACCTCTCGCGAGGATTAATCATGCTTCCGGAAGAGTCGATGACGATGAGGCAGTCAGGGGTCCCTTCAAATTCTCCATGGGTTTCCCCCTCTCTCTTCGTCCAGATTTGAGTTATGCCCGGTATGATCTTGCCGAAGCTGGTCCAGACATCGATATCGGCGAAAGGCTTCCCTATTTCCCAGGGGATATGGGCATGGGGATGGAGATACCCCCTCTTTTCGATGGGGAGTTTTCGTATGGGGAGGGTATAGCAATCGGCCAGTTTCATATAATAAAGGAGGTTGGCATCGATGGGATTGGCGTTCCCCCTTCCCATTCCCCCGGTGCCATATCCCTTTTCTTCCAGTTCCTCTCTCAGATCCTCCACCGTCTCTTTGAATTCTTGCAAATCATCGACAGCGGTGGCGAATTCCCTTAGCCCCCGGTCAATCTCCTCCAAGGAGTAATTTTTCAGAGAGTGCTCTCCCAAGGGATTCGGTTCTCTCCGAGAACTCCGTTGCTCGTTTTCCACTTCTTCTTCTAGGATGTGCTGAATAATCTTGGCGAACTTTTTGATGCTCTCCCTCCATCGCTTTCGTTCCAGGTAGGGGATGCGGGAGAGACGATTGACGAGTTCCTCATGCCCCCCACCTCCGAGATTCTCTCCCCAGATCTTTTCGTAGAGGGAAGTGAGCACTTCATACATTCCATTCTTGGAGAGGTTCTTATATAATGTCGCAATTTTTGTATCTTTTTCTTTTACACAGTAGGTATCCGTTACCACATCCATGAAATAGGTAGTTGCCCGTTGGGCATGTTCTTTCTGTCTCACCACCTTTTTGGCCTCGTTGTAGAGGGTGAGATGGGTGTGGAAATCCCAGGGGCAA
>CAYHAB010000107.1:0-3128 GCA_964354505.1 uncultured Thermodesulfobacteriota bacterium | reverse complement strand
GGTTGAAGTCTAGGATGTGGAGGTGGAACCCTCGCCTTCCTGAGAACACTACCTCGAACTTGGAGTAGTTGCTGCTCATAGCATCGAGTAGCCTGAGGCTTATCTCCTTCGAGTTCTCGAGGCACCCCTCGCAGACGCCTTCGTCGGTGGTTCGGTGTGAATGTGGAAGGTAGTTGAGGTAGTGGTCCACGTCAACAACATATTCTCCACCGATTGGATAGGCATGGTTCGCCTTACCCTTCTCAGCAACCCTCTCGGGCATCAGCCAGTTCAACGCACTCATATAGAGGTTCACCGGCGCGAACCTCACCGAGTACCGCCTGAGGCCCTGGAAGCTGAACCTGGGGCGGAGCTTGTTGAGGCTGATGAAAGAACCATCACTGAGCCTGATCTTGAATTGTTTACACCAAAGTCCAGGCCAACGTCTATGCGTGTCGGTTTCCTCGAATCCCTTGGCGTAGAACCGCCTCAGTGCGTGGGTGGTGAAGGGCCTCAACTTCTCAGGCGGTTGTGGGCTGGTTCACTGATAAAGTATAGGCACAAGCCGGAAGGAGAGGGGGTCATGAAAGAGGGCAAACAACTTATCCTCACTTCCACCTGACTCATACAGGTAAATGAGATGGTGGATTTTTGCTACAGTTGAGGACGGACAAGTATGCCTGAAGAAATGAGATTCGATCTAAATCAGATTATAGGCACGACTAATCCAGAATTAATTAAAGGGAAACTAAACGAAGCTGTATCAGACGCAGAAAACATAAACAAGAAGTTTAAAGACTCAACGCGAAAAGCAACCCCCAAGAAAATACTTACCCTATTAAATAGATACTGTGACATCATCAAGAAATACGACGATTACGCACTGTACGCTAGGCTATTCCAACTAACAGACTCACTGAACCCAAATGCGCAAACCTTGAATACCGTGCTGAATGAAACCCGCATTAAAGTCTCGCAGCTGCTTGCCTTCATAGATATAGAGATCGGTGAGGCGCTGACTAGGGACTCGTTGATTAACGATCCAAAGCTGACAAGATATAGGCACCACCTTGAGAGAATCATGTCAAGAACCCCTTACAGGTTATCAGAGGCGGAGGAGAGGCTCAACTCCCTAAAAAACAGGACGGGGCTGATAGCCTGGAGCCAGTTGCAAAGCGACTGGGTAAGCTGCCAGCGTTGGCACTTTAAATACAAAGGTGAGGAGAAAAGCATCAACTATAGCGAGTACTCTCTTACACTTGCTGGAAACCCCGATAGAGATTATCGAATGGAGGCGACTAAAGCTGTCTGTCGGGGCCTCGAGGAGGGCAGCCACATCTGGGCTCCAGCTCTATTCAACATTGTAACCGACCACGTGGCGATGTACAGAGCAAGGGGGCATCCATCCTATTTGACTGAAAGCCTACTCGGGAACGACGTGACTGAGGATGCATTGAATTCTCTTAGCACCGCAGTCAGATCCAACTTGAACATTATACATCGCTACCTACGTCTGAAGGCCAAGCTCATGGGCTTAAGTAAACTGGATGAGTGGGACCTCTACGCAAACATCCCTAAGGCAAACACTAAAATGCTCACTTGGGAGGAGGCGAGACGCCTGATATTCGAAGCCTTTAGCAGCTTCGATGAGTCGTGGGGGAAATTAGCAGATGAGTCATTTAAACTTAGGAGAATCGACGCTGAGGCACGGATGGGTAAGAACGCATGGGGTAGGTGCCTTTGCTGGTTAGGGGGAGGAACCGGCTTCGTGATAAGTGATTTCGGTGGATCGATGAGGGACGTATCTATTCTCGCCCATGAGCTTGGTCACGCCAACCATTACAGGCTGATGAGTGGCTTGAGCCCAATCTACAAGCCTAGTAACCTCTTCCTTAGGTATCCAAGCATGTGTATGATGGAGTGTGGCAGCTTATTCGGTGAGCTGCTGCTCTACGACAAGTTGATTGGAGAATCTAGTGATCCACTTGTTAGGCGTGAGGTGCTGTGTCTAGCCTTGGACTCCTTTAACGAGAATGTAGTTGGAGCCTCAACCATGTTCGAACATCAGAAGAGTATATGCAAAGCAGTTGGTGAAGGGAATAGCCTTGGGGGTGAAGAATTGTGTGCCCTCTGGTGCAAGGCGCGGGATAGTTCCTATGGGGATAATGTGGAGTATCCAGACTATTTGAGGTGGAGTTGGGCTGGTATGCCTCACTATTACTGGTGGAATTTGCAGTTCTATAGTTACCCGTATGTGTTTGGTGAGCTTCTTGGTTACTCTCTTTATAGTCTCTATAAGAAAGAGGGAAAACGATTCGCTTCTAAGTTGGCGTCGCTACTTTCAAGGGGTTCCAGTGTATCTCCAGCTGAGGCGTTGAAGGAACTCGGTTTCGACATCGAGTCAAATAGCTTCTGGGATACAGGCTTCAATCAAGTGAAGAGTTATGTAGACCAGATCAAAGCTACATAAGCCTTATCCTGAGTCCCACCCGATACTCAACCGTGTGATAGAAGGTAAGGCAGAGAAGACATACACTCAATAGTCTTATCTAAACCTCCACCTGATTCTTACTTGTGATTGATGGTGGTCAATCTAGCTGATATGCGTTCACGCGTATGGTTCGGAGCCCATATCGGCCAGGAAGGTCGTGGCTTCGAGGACGTGAAAAACCTCACCTTAGAAGCCGAGAAACTGGGCTTCGACTTCGTATCAATCATGGACCACTTTATGAACCAGTATGTCCCACAGGGAAAAAGCAGCATAGAGTGCTGGACGACCCTCGCAGGGCTAGCCGCCGCCACAAAGAAGATCAATCTGGGACCCCTCGTGTCCTGCTACGGGTACCACAGACCCACGATTCTTGCGAAAATAGCTACAACGGTAGATATAATCTCGAATGGGCGACTTATATTCGGCATCGGAGCCGGATGGCACGAAGCAGAGTTCAAAGGATTCATGGGGAGATTCCCACCTACCCAAGAGAGGATGAGTGGACTGGAGGAGTCTGTGGAGATATGCAAGAGCATGTTCTCCAACGAATGGACGACTTACCACGGGAGGCTTTTCGACGTCGACAATGTTCAGAACAAGCCTCAGCCGGTGCAGAAACATGTCCCCATCATGATCGGGGGCTCAGGTGAGAAGCGGA
>CAYHAB010000106.1:0-2582 GCA_964354505.1 uncultured Thermodesulfobacteriota bacterium | reverse complement strand
CAGTAGCTGGCTCCCCGGGCAGGACTCGAACCTGCAACCTAGTGGTTAACAGCCACCCGCTCTGCCGATTGAGCTACCGGGGAATTGAAATAATTGTATCAAAATGACTGGGAAGATTGCAAGGGCTTTCAGCCCCCGATCCTTTTGGAGAGCTCTTCTACCCATTGGTGGGTCTTGTAAAGCGTTCGCCCCCGCCTGATAAATGATCTCACCTCCACCACGAGGTGTTGGGGCTGCCCCTGTTCATCTTCGTACTCCAGGCGCAGAAAATAACCGATAGAGCTGTAGTACTTCACCTCCTCCTTTTGCACCCCCTTCACGCGGGAGAGAGGGATGACGATGTTTATCTCATCCCCGGCCCGGAAGGTAATGGCCTCATCCTCCAAAGCCAACACCCCCTTCTGATGCCGGCTGGGGGTGGGGATAGATCCTCCAAAATATATGACCTTGTCTTTGAGCATGATCTAAATCCTTCTCGCTTTACTATTTACTATGACCGTCATAGGCCTCGGTTTCCTTGAACACATAATGACACGGGGCTCACCCCCTGTCAACAAGCCCCGGCCATCGTCATGGATTATAATAAAGTGAGATTGTTTCGTGGGGGATCTTATGCTAGATTGACGAGCGGTTGAATATACGAAATCGAAAAGGGAAGGTGATGGCCGAAAAAGAAGTCATCGTTCAAGCCGATCCTCTAAAAACCTTCTGCCGGCGTGCCTTCGAGCGTCTTGGAGTGTCACCCGTTGATGCGAAGGTGATTGCTGATGTCCTCGTCCAGGCTGACCTGCGGGGAATAGGTTCCCACGGGGTGGCTAGGCTGAGGCGTTACGTCAATGGACTGCAAGAAGGGCAGATGGTGGCGAGGCCAAAGGTCAAGGTGGTCCATGAGACACCCTCTACAGCCCTCATTGACGGAGGTGGGGGATTGGGCCCCCCCATAGGGGTGCAGGGTATGAGGACGGCCATAGCAAAGTCCAAAGAGGTGGGGGTAGGATTCGTTTCGGTGCGTAATTCCAACCACTATGGCATCGCCGGCTATTACGCCATGATGGCTTTGGAATATGATCTCATCGGCATCTCCATGACCAACGCTGATGTCTTGATGGTGCCCACCTTTGGGAGAGATGCCATGTTGGGGACAAACCCCATCAGCGTGGCGGTGCCGAGCGGCGAGGAACGCCCCTTTGTCCTCGATATGGCCACCAGCGTAATCTCCAAAGGAAAGATCGAGGTCTTCCAGAGGGCACGTGAGGAACTTCCCCTCGGCTGGGCTACCGACGAGCGTGGAATAGCAACCACCGATGCCGCCCGGGTCCTGAACAACCTCAACAGCAGGGCGGGAGGGGGCTTACTGCCTTTGGGTGGTGTGGGCGAGCTGATGGGGGGGCATAAGGGGTATGGTCTAGCACTTCTGGTGGACATCCTCTGTGGGGTCCTGTCTGGGAGCGGCTACGCCGATACCATCTACCCTAAAACCCCTGATGGCAAGCTACTGCCCGCGAATGTAGGACACTTCTTCGGAGCCCTGCAGGTTGATGGATTCCGACCTCTCACGGAGTTCAAGGCCACCATGGACGACGTCACCCGTCGCATAAGAAATTCTCCCAAGGCCGAAGGGCAGCAGCGCATCTACATCCATGGAGAGAAGGAATTTGAGGTCGCTGAAGAGCGAACGCTCAAGGGCATACCCCTCCAATCCAAGGTCGTGGCCGATCTCAAGGCCATCGCGGAAGAGATTGGTATTAGCTATACTGTTTGAGCGATCTCCATTGATTGTAGCATAGTGCAGTATGGGGAGTAATTCCAACTATACTTTAGGCATAAAATCGAGTATATTTTTAGAGACAAGGCATTCCTCTGAGAGATGATTGACAAAAGGGTACCCAGAACCAATACAGAATTACTGGTATTCTTCTTATCGGTTTTCTTCAGGGGATCTGAATGCCGCTTCTAAGGTCTTGTCGGCCCATGCAATGTGACATTATTATAATAGTGGTGCGAGTATATCCGCACCCTTTATATCACACTAACACTAGTTAAGGAGGAAATGGTATGGCAAGTGCGGTGGAACGATGGGTAGAAGAGCAGGCAGCTCTGACCAAGCCTGACAAGATATACTGGGTTCAAGGCACAGAGGACGAGATGAGACGCCTCATTGAGATCGGAATTACGGAGGAGAAGACCGGCCCTCATCAAACCTTCAGGGAATTAAACCCACAGGCATTCGCCAATTCATACCTCCATCGGAGCCACCCGACTGATGTGGCGCGGACAGAACATTTGACCTTTGTATGTACGCCTGAAAAAGAAGACGCGGGCCCTAACAACAACTGGATGGAGCCGAAAGAAGCCAAGGCGATGGTTTCCAAATTGTTTGACGGGTGTATGCGCGGAAGAACACTCTACGTCATCCCTTACATGATGGGGCACCCTGCATCTCCCTATGCGAAACCATGTATCCAGATTACCGATTCCATTTATGTCGTTGTCAGTATGTACATCATGACGAGGGCGGGGAAAAAGATCCTCGACAGGATAGGCTCGTCGGCTTATTTCGTCAAAGGGCTCCATTCCATCGG
>CAYHAB010000105.1:0-3652 GCA_964354505.1 uncultured Thermodesulfobacteriota bacterium | reverse complement strand
TAGGCATCGTCAAGTCAACTGCTGGTTCGGCCGATAGGCAAGCCTGGCCCTATGGCATACCTATTAATAGACAAAATGCTTATTTTTGCCGAAAGCCAATTTTTATCGTATCATAACCAAATAGAAGGTTTCAATTGTAACTATTTGTGAACAAAAGAGACTGATTTTTACTCTTTTCGCATTTGCTTCGTCATCGCACATTATACGAATTTCGTATAACATGGCATTAGTTGTCAGTCTGTGTTCCCTGTTGATTTAGATCTGAAATCTAGCAACTTTGGTAGGGGTTCCCAAATGC
The DNA here is from genome assembly GCA_964354505.1 of uncultured Thermodesulfobacteriota bacterium. Taxonomy (GTDB): domain Bacteria; phylum Desulfobacterota; class B13-G15; order B13-G15; family RBG-16-54-18; genus RBG-13-52-11. The sequence continues at coordinate 3,354 of CAYHAB010000105.1, read as the reverse complement.
GTGTTTTAGGAATAAAGAGTGATTTCATGATCCCCGTTTCTTTTCCTTCCATATCTCCCGATTCACCACCATTACCTTCCTCCAGAAACCCCTCCTTCATCTTATTTGGTCACTGAATCTTTCTCCAGAAAAGCTTGTTCTGAAAGGTTTTTCTGAGTAACCCACAAGTAGATGTTGAATAGTTGTTGAATCGAACTCTCTCCCTCTTGATAGGAGCCATCCCCACCAATTTGCTTAATAAATAGGCACACATAAGTCCCGAAATAATTTGGAAGTCTAAATCATCTTTTTAGTCTAGGGACGGGTCTCATATTTCTTTGAGATGACCAGGAGATACAAACTCAAGAGGAAGAAACCAAAATCAGTTCTCCAAGATAGATTTCCAGAAGCACATCCATCATTCACCTGATCCCTGAAATATCCGCACTTGTTATTGAAAGCAGCGAATCAATGCAATTTACTCACATGCGGGAAGAATTAGTAATCCTAGTCAACCACGGTCCTCTCCCTTCTTTCATACACCTTTTTTCCCCGATGAACGTGTCAGTCAGGCCTGTCAAATTTGAGATGATTAAAAAATGGCGTCTAAATAAACCAAAAAAATTCCGGGGAAGAATATCCAAAGCAACCATACGAAGACAAGCGGAATAATACACATGGCCATGGCCTTGGTTGATTGGCCTAAAGGAACACCAGTTCCGCGGGCAAGGGCGGCGAATACAGTTCCAAAAGGTGGTATCACCAATCCGCTCGTGATGCTGAGAACTATTGTCATACCGACGTAAATAGGGCTCATGCCCAGTTTAACCGTGGCTGGATATAAGATCGGTGCGAGGATCATAACACTGGCGATGGGACCGAGAACCGTGCTGCTCACCATAAACAGTGCACTCAGAATGAAGAGTACTAGCAAAGGATCAAGCCCTGAAGATGCCGCCTTTTCTGCAACAATTATGGATGTCTTATCCAGAAGTAAAAGGGTACCGAAAACCGATGAAAAAGACAAAATCAGAAGAATTCCACCGACCACCTCCAAGGTGTCTAGCGTGGCGCGCAACACCTGCCTGGCGGTTAGGTTACGCTGGGCAAAACCGAACAGTACAAAATAGCAAATCCCTATCGCCCCCGCTTCTGTGGGTGTTGCAACTCCAAGAATCAGGCTTCCGAGGATAAAAACCGGTGCAAACAGCCAGGGGAGCGTTCCCATAACGTCTTGGAGTTTATCCGATTGCGGGGCCTGGGCGGACGCATTTTGATCTTCGCCGGGAATAAATGAAAGCATGAGAATGACGAAATTCAGTATGACGACAATGAAAATCGCTGCCATGAAAAATCTGCCAATTGACTGCTCCAGTACGATACTTAGCAAGATGATAAGCACGCTGGGTGGTGCAATCACCCGCGAAGCAGTCGTTATGGAGGCCAGGCTCAGTGACCACTTCGTATCAAAGCCTGCTTGTCTCAAAATATTAACGGCAGCCGCAGCCGAATCATTTCTGTGCGTTATGGTGTCGGCACCCATATCCGGGTATAGTAATCCTGTCAGTATTACCGATAGTGCCGCCGACCTTCTTGATCGACCGAAGAGGCGGTTGGTGAAGCCAAAGACGCGATCCGAGCCGCCAGCAGCCTCCAGGAGCTTTCCGGCGAAGACAAAGAGGCCAATGGCGATAACAGCGTAACTATCCACTGCGGCTACTAGCGATTCCCCAGCAACTAACAAATACCACTGCTCGCCAAAAAACAGGATGACGAGAAACGAAGCTGCGGCGAGGGCGATCGCCACTGGCGCACCTAGTGCAAGAAAAAATATTAAAAGCGCTATTAGAAAGAGTGTCATAAATAAGCAATTTCTTCCAGGCTGCGTTTTTCGTTCTCAGTCAGGTTGCAGCCCATTTAGCCTGCGCACGCTTCTATTCTTTAATCGCAAGAGTGCATATGTTATCATGATTGCAAATGCCGCAATCCCAACCCATCGAGTAATTGCAGCATAATCCCATTCCCGGGAGGGGGTTTCGCCGCTAAATTTTACGGATAGAATAATCAGCAAAATGCATGTGACCGAATAGACGGCGATTTTGATGATGTCTACTACCGGCTTAAACCATCGCACAGCTTTGTTCGGCCAAAAAAGAGCCACAACCGGTATACAAATTTGAACATCGTTTCGCTCAGCGACGGATAGCGAATACAACGCGATCCCAGCAAAAATGGCAATTACCAGCTCATATGCATATTGCCCAAGAGGTCTATAAAAAATGTAGCGCCCGCAAAGATCAACTGTAATTATTGCAATCACTAGCCAGAGCCCCAGCAGCGCAGGGATATCTATCCATTTAAGATTGCTCAGATCGACGAAACCGCCTACTCTGCGACGTTTAGGCGGTGACGGGGCAACTTTCAATTCAGGTTCAGCGGTTTTGCTGATATCTTCAGATTTCGATGGTGGCTCGGCGGATACCTCTGCTTGCTTGTCGGGTGGAGCCCCTACGCGATCTATTGCTATCGTTACGGGTTCGAGTGAGGGCGCCGCGACCTCGATGACTTCCATAGCTTCCGTAGGTTGCTGCATACCTGCAATCTTCTGATCCTTGGCTTCGGTTTTTACGGCGATTTTCTCGGGTTCCCCAATCAGCCTGGCGATGTCATGCACAATGCTTTTAAATTGCGGCTGCTCCCGATCTCCGCCCCAGTTGATAAGGGGACTGTGATTGATCGTTGTAAAACCGATCGGTAGTTGAACTTCTTTTTGAATGATGACCGAAATCAGGATGTTTCTTCTAAGGCCATTGTATGCTTCTTCGCGAACCCAGTGCGAATTTGCCGAACGCCGTGACCAGAGTACGAGTATACACTGGGCGGCATTAATTTCCTCGTCAATGACTTTAATAAAGGGCTCTCCAGCTCGTATCTCCGGATCCCACCAAACCGTCCAACCAAGGTCTTGCAGATTCTCCGCAACGAGGGTGGCGGTTTCTCTTTCCTCGCGTGAGTAGCTGATGAAGATTTGGCTCATGGGTTGGATGTCTTCTCCACTCTCTTTCCTGCCTTCTCTCTTGTAGATCCATGATAAGAACTCGCTTTGGGATACGTCGAATATACAAGAAAGGACATAGTCCGTCAAGGGAAATAGGCCACCCAAATCCCGATATAGAAAAACGGCTCATTGAAACTTTAGGGAAAACTTTAGGGACGTTGATTCTTACAGTGCATTACTTATTTTTCGTGAAACCCATCCATACGGGCTAGTGTACGGGTGATGCTGGACGTATTCACCCCAAGATAGCGGGCGATCTCGGCACCAGAAATCACAAGTTCCTCCTTACTTCGGTGGGCAATGGCAGCACGAGCCTC
>CAYHAB010000104.1:0-2616 GCA_964354505.1 uncultured Thermodesulfobacteriota bacterium | reverse complement strand
TTCATGTGAGGACGTTATGGGAGAACTATGAATCTATATATCAGGATCTGGAGGCAGATAATCAGGATCCCTGGCTGTATGATTTTGCAGAGCCAAAGATAAGGGAGCTGATAAAGGCAAAGACTGAAGAATATATGAAGGTTATCAGTGATGAGACACCGGAACCTGTGGAACCGTTAAATTTCAATCCAAATGGGAATAACGCTTAAAACTATAAAGAGACTTATAGCGAGGGATGTGCCGGTTATTGTAGAACCAACTATTGCAACTGTAGTCGAGGAATATCTTATCGAAAATCCGCCTTCAGGATATACGCATCCTTCGACACATCCGGCGACTATGATAACCGGAGATTCGACTCATAGGTTTACTACAGATATAGAGAAAAATACGTGGGACAATAAGGTAGCGGATAACGATCCGAGGCTCGGTGATTCCCGTCCTGCCTCTGATGTTTACACATGGGCAAAGGCAACGACAAAACCGACTTATAATAATACCGAGGTGGGAGCCGAAGCTGCTAACGCTAATATACAGAATCATGTTACATCTGCTCACATTCAATTTTCAGGACTATCAAAGATAACTGTATCGGTAAGTCAGCCGAGCAATCCTTCAACAGGAGATATATGGATACAAACAACTTAAATAAATAATATGGCACAGACAATCGCTTATGGACGGCTGGTTACAACAGCCACAACAGCAAAACAAACAATACTTACCAACACTCCGGCAAGTAACTTGAAACTAAAGACTATCGTAGTAGCAGGTTATCCTACGGTATGGTCAGCAACAGAATCTAACCTCGGAACTATCTATTTGCAGGCAGGGGGGGTGGATAAGATGGAGTTCAGGCTTCAAAATACCGATAATGATACACTTGCAGGCATAGTGGTTATTCCTCTTGGCAATGGATTGGCTTTCTCAGGATCAGAGGCTGTAGATGTGAAAGTAACCCCTGCGGCAACCACTTCTTTTACATGGACGGCAACATATTTCTTTGATACTGTATGATAAATAAGCAAACGATAACTGTTGACTCCCAAGAGAAAGTAGGAACCTTGCCCGACCTCACATCCAACTGGTCAAGCAGAAATCCTATGCGTGATGGCGCTGTCAGTGTGGGCAAATACACCGTGCCTGATAACACAACGTCATGTGTTAAGTTCTTGTGGCCCTTCGGACAATTTGATAACATACCCCGGATTCCTGCCCTTGCATCAATTCCCATAGGAATAGTTAAACTACAAGTCAACGGTGCTGATAAAATGGAGTTCCGAATAGGAGGCATTAAAGCAACTTTTGGCGGGTCACTAGGCACTGCCGACTTTGACATAACACGGAGGCAACTCTTGCTTTATGACGGTGTGCAATTTACAGAAGGCGATGTAGTGAGGCTTATCGTAACACAGGATAAATTAACTACTACAGGGACACCCCAGGTGTGTTACAATGTATCATTTATAGGTATCAATACATCTACAGGTGCAACAATAATAGAGAAACAAAGGACTATCATAACGGTTGAAACAGCCAATCAGGTTATCGCTTCTTATACTGTTCTCTCAGGTGGATTTACTCTAAGAGATATTACCTTACAGACTCAGGTAGGTGACTTCATGATGGGACACATGCAGATACTTGTCAATGGCATGGTAGTAATGGAATTTCCTGTATCTGATTCTATGGGATGCACACGGCCAAGCGGGGGAATGTGTGGCATGATACCGCTTTATGATGGTCTCAATTTTGGGGCGGGGAATACTATTGAGGCACGAATAGACCCATCAGTATCAGTCAATCAGAAGTTCCACATGTTTACAGTAGGTGAGGAGACGGCAGGTGGAGGAACCCCGCAAGAGAGCAAATTAAAGAGATGGTCAGGGACCGAATGGGTTTCAGTAGGAACAATAGTCGTATTTCAATGAAGTTTTCAGTTATCATACCATCATATCTGGGATCCTATCGTACAGCAGCAAAGAACCGCGAACAGAAACTTGTCCGTGCTGTAAATTCGGTACTTAAACAGACATTAGATGATTTCGAAGTTATAGTTATATCCGATGGTTGTCCGAAAACATTATCTATAGTCAATACCGAGATAGATAATGAACGTGTAAGCACGGTATCGCTGCCTAAGTCAAAGATGTGGGCAGGCACACCGCGTAATGCAGGCATAGAACTTGCCGAAGGCGAATATATTACATATTTAGATATAGACGATGTATATGGAGCAAATCATCTCAGCAATATATCTTCACAGTTGAATGGTTATGATTGGGTATGGTTTAACGATATTCGTTTTTCGACAAAATATAAACAGTGGTATGAGAATCCCTGTAATATAATAAAGATCAGTGAACATGGTACATCGAATATATGTCATAAACGGTTATTGCCTGTCAAGTGGGATCATGACGGTTATGCACATGATTATTATTTCGTATTACAGTTAAGGCAAAATACAAATTTCGTTAAAATATCCGGAGCGGAGTATTACGTATGTCACATACCCGGAGGAAATGGAGCTTATGATTTATGAAACCACCCTGGTATCTAAAATTTGAAGGAATAAAGGACGGTAATTATATATTTAAGATTAATCCTTTATGG
>CAYHAB010000103.1:0-16471 GCA_964354505.1 uncultured Thermodesulfobacteriota bacterium | reverse complement strand
ATGGAAAAGAAGATAGATAAGAAGAAAAAGAAGGGACACAGGAAAAAGGGCGTTAGTAAAATGAACAGCTATAGGATGGGGCTGAATATAGATCTTTCCGATTTTCATTATTTACCTCCACAATTCATTACTGCATTCCTTCCTCGCCCCAAGGGAGAGGAAGCAGGTGAGGGGAAAAAATTATATCCCCCCTCACCTCCCCGCTCATTAAAAAATATCTTTCTCTATCGAACTAAACCGACAATAGCGTACGCAATGAGATAGGCAGCGACAATATAGTGCAGCATCTTGGGCATAACCAGGATCAATATACCTGCTATCAACGCCAACAACGGTTGCAAGGTAATATGGATAGACATATGAGACCTCCTCTTTTTTTATTTGTTTACTTCATGTTACAGCGCTACTGTAACGCATGCTAAGCAAATCAAATCTTGAGTCAATTGTCAAGAGGTGTTTTTTAGTACACGACCTTACTTTTAATGATCTTTGCCATACGCCACCCTCCCATATCTTCCTTTCCTTCATGCACCTAACACCTTAAAAAGATACGATGCGCCTTCTGCCTACTTAACGAGCAATAACTTTTGCTTGACCCATTTTTTAAATTTTATAGAAAAAAATATTTACTACTGATATGCTGCTTGCCATCCTTCGTGAAAGAGGCATTCGTGGAGAGGTTGTCTCAAAGATTGTCGCCTTATGTTGTTTCGCTTATCGTGATATGCACGTTCCTGTTGTCGTTGCCCGCCGTCACTAGAGCGGAAGCGCCTTTACCCAGTCTCAGTTTTGGATCGGAAAGGGTGCTCAGGTCTTGTTGGTCCGAAGTAGAGCTGCAAGGTCGGCCTGAGGATAAGATCATCATCCTGACAAAGGGCTTGTTGCCACTGACTCCGAAGCTCACCGCGCCGCTCGGCGATCTTTGCCCGTTTAAACCCGCTCCGGCAAACTCGATTCGCCGTGTCATCCCCGCTGGCAACAAAAAAGTTATTGCGCTGACATTCGATCTTTGTGAACGCTCCGATGAGATCACCGGCTACGACTATGAGATTGTAAATTATCTGCGTGCGCTCAAGGTCCGGGCTACCTTCTTTGCCGGAGGCAAATGGATGCAATCACACCCGGTTAAGGCAATGCAGCTCATGGCCGACCCGCTGTTTGAATTGGGTAATCATAGCTGGTCTCATGCCAACTTGCGGATCATGGGGAAAGATGAGTTGCTGGAACAAATCCTTCTGACTCAGGTTCAGTACCGGGAATTGCGCAGACAACTTGCTTCCTGGCCATGCGCTCAGCAGGCCGGGATGAAAGAGATAGCCAAAATTCCAGCGCTTCCTCTGTGCTTCCGCTTTCCTTTTGGGGTGTGCAACACCGAGGCACTCCAGCTACTGCAATGGCTGAACCTGTCTGCCGTCCAGTGGGATGTTGTTGCAGAAGACGGAACCAATGATCAGACTGCGGAAAGAATTGCCAGAATCGTGTTGAAAAATGTGCGGCCTGGCTCCATCATTGTTTGCCATGCCAACGGGCGGGGATACAAGACCGCTCAGGCCTTGTTCCTCTTTGTGCCTGAGCTGCAAAAACGCGGGTATACGTTTGTTACGGTCAGCGAGCTCTTAACGTTTGGTCCGGTGTTTGCCACCTCCGAGTGCTACGAACTTTTTCCCGGGGATAATAAAAGATATGATAAGCTCTTTGGTAATGGCGCGGAGCGCCCAAAGAAACAGGGGGGGGTTGGGGTCGGGCCCTGATTATTAAGATTTTGGCAAGGGCTTAAAGGTCTAAGCCTTTTACCGTATCTGCTCCTTTGATTTCATCATGATACATTCTCCAACCCCCTTTTTTATGAGATCGGGTATAAGGCCGACTTCTTGATATCCCATAGCATGATAAAACTTTTTGGCCGTAACGTTAAGATCACTCACTAACAAAAAGAGCTTCGATGCCTTTTCAAACCCCTTGTCTTCAAAGAATGATAGTAATTTTTTGCCGATTCCTCTCCCCCGGAGTTCGTTTTTGATCGCGATGTTCAGCACATAGGGAAATTTATAAAAGGCGCCATTGAGGGTGAACCAGATATATCCGACACAATTACGATGTTCATCAAGCGCTACAAATACTTCACCTTTGGACAGACCTTCCTGCAAGAACGCCCGCGCCCTCTGCTCCGGCGAGAAATAGACCGCACCGATTTCTGAATTAACCAGCGCATCGACGCACTCATCGAGATTTTTCATGGTACCTTTGACGATGGATATCTCCAACCTCATCACCTCCGCAACAGATTGTACGTGAGGTTACTGCAAATCTGCAAGGCTTTATTTACTCCGCTATTTATTACGGGACAGAAGGGCAGGCAAGAAAGCGAAGCGGTTTATGGTGTCGATCCCTAAAATTAGAATTGTAAAAATTGTCGAGAAACGTTCCTTGAGATGAGGCGTTAAAGGATGGAGATTTTAACGGTTTTAATATTTGATGATAGATGTCATGATCAGCAGCTCCCATAAAAAATGTGCTCAGGGATCTCAGATCCCTGAGCACCTGTAAAACGCGAGAAACGTATAACTGACCTACCGTTCTTTTAATGGGTCTTGTTCTATCTCTTTGCCGCCTTTGCCTTCTTCGTTTGGAGTGTCATCGTGAGGATGATACCGACGACGAGGAGGGCTGCTGCCGTTAAAAATGAGGAGGTGTAGCTACCGTATTTGGCAAACAGCATCTGCGACAGCCTCCCCAGGACGAATCCACCGACGCCCCACGATGTAAACACAATTCCATAGTTGATGCCAAAATTTTTAAGTCCCCAGTTGTCCTTTGTTAATGCAGGGAAGAGGGAAAGGTTGGTACCATAGTTGAAGCCGATAAAGGTGGCTAAGAGTAACACTAGCAGGACAATCGGCTGTTCAGCTGCTACCACGAGGATGGCAATGAGCATGAGGATTGTCTGGAATGCCAGCATGATGATGAGGGTTGCCTTGCGCCCGATCTTGTCAGATAACAAACCGGCAACGATACGGCCGCCTGCATTCCCGATTGCCAGAATGGCCACGGCCACAAAGGCCAATTCTCCCAGGGCCTTGGTGGCCATCCCCGCTATGCTGCCGATCACCATCAGCCCCACGCCTGCACCGATAAAATAGATAAACCATATGGTAATGAACGCCCGGGTTTTCATCATTTGCGATGGTGTGGCGTCACCTTGAGCCTTAACGGCAGGAGCTGCCTTACCGGCCCTTGCCTTACTTTTAGGGACATATCCGGCCGGTGGGTTTTTCAGGAGCATGGAAAGTGCGCACACCACGATCAAAAAGGCCACCCCGAAAAAGAGCATGGCGTTTTGTAAACCCCAGATTTTCAAGAGATATTGCGACAGGGGTGCGGTATAGACTGAGGCAAGACCAAATCCGGCAACCACCAACCCGGCAATCAGTCCCGTTTTTTCCGGTGGGAACCATTTGAGGGCGGGAGGGGTTGCCGAGGAGTAACCAAAGCCGATCCCCGTACCAACCAGCATGCCAAAGCCCACGATCCAAAGGGCATAGTCGGTGGTCTGTGAGATCAAGAGGAAACCCAAACTGACAAGGATACCGCCGATGAAGGCGGTAATCCTCGGGCCAAACCTGTCCTGACACTTCCCGGCCAGAATCATAGAAAAGGCAAAGAAGAGTAGGCAGACGGCATAGGGATCATTAAGTGTGGCGAGCTTCCAGTCGAAGGCCCCTGTGCCTCCAGCCTCGATAGATTTCTTAATCGCCCCTTTGAAGATGCTCCACGTATAGATGATACCCAGAGCAAGGTTGATCCCTGTTCCGCTGAAGGTAACGCTCCAGCCCTTATTTTTGACCTTTTGTGCCATAATGTACCTCCTTACTTTTTTAATGGTGTAATTTTTTACTACTAGTGAATAGTTTCACAGATAAGCAAAAAAAATTTAGCCGCCCTTCAATGATCTCATGTATCTCCTCAACGTCGTGCATTCTGACGAGGGGTCGAACGTTATCAAATAAGGGGGAAAAAATCAAGCACAAATTTTATCAAAAATATCGGGCAGTGAGGCAGGGGGCCTTACAAAGGCTTACTTTCTGAAGAGCCAAAAGAGGAGGGTTAGAAGGAGGCTGATGATGATGCTGGTCATGAGGGAGAAGCAGAAGGTGAATTTATCCCGCTTGATATAGATATCGCCGGGGAGCCTCCCAATCCAGGGGATCTTATCCCCTAAGACCAAGATCAACCCGATCACCACGAGCACTACCCCGAAGATGATGAAGATCTTTCCAAGACTGCCGAAAGGTGACATGCAAAAAACCCTAATTTTTCTACCACGGATTTTTCACGGAATATACCATGGCTGCTTCTTCAACCATGAATCCCACCAAAGGCGGGAAAAATATCATTAATCCCCTCTCCCCTTACGAGGGGAGAAGGGATATTTGGAGCTGAAATGTAATAACGACAAAGTCTCCCCAGGGGAGAGGACAACAATCACAAGATTCTTCTATACTGAGTTTAAATTTACAGTGATACTCCGTGTCCTGCCGTGGTAAATTATTTATCTTTACCGAGATATCGCTCCTTCTCGCTGTAAATACAGCCGCAGTAACTCTGCCGATAGAGCCCCAGGGCCTTGGATTCCGCGATTCCCTCCTGCCAGCCGTCACGAAAATCCCGATAGAGGAACTGCACCCCCTGCTCCTTGCCCACCGCCTCTCCGATTGCCTTGATGAACTCATGGTTCTGGTGTTTGCTGTGGAGGAGTGTGGTGGTGAAGGCGTCGAACTTACCATGCTTGGCGGCATGGGCCGTTGCCTGAAGCCGGAGGTGATAGCAGAACCGGCACCGCTCCTGTTCCCGAAAGGCTATCTCCCGCAGGAACTCTTCCAGGTTATATTCGTCGCGATAGATCACCTGTATGGCGGCCTGCTTTTCATATACCTGAACCGCCGCGAGCCTGCGTTGGTACTCCTGAAAGGGGTGGATGTTGGGGTTGTAGAAGAACCCCATGGTATCCCACCCCTCCTTCTGTAAGATCTTGAGGGGATGGATGAGACAGTTGGCGCAGCAGATATGGATTAACGCCTTCAATCGCCCGAGCGTTCCTTAAGGGCCGCATGGGCGGCGGCCATGCGGGCGATGGGCACCCGATAGGGAGAGCAGCTCACGTAATCGAGTCCCACCTGGTGGCAGAACTCCACCGAGCTCGGTTCCCCGCCGTGCTCACCGCAGATCCCGATCTTCAGATCCGGTCTGGTCGCCCGGCCTTTTTTTACGGCGATTGCCATCAACTGTCCGACACCGGTGCGGTCGAGTTTTTCAAAGGGATCCGCATCCCAAATATCGGCATCCAAATAGGCTTGGAGAAACTTGCCCGCATCGTCCCGGCTGATCCCATAGGTGGTCTGGGTCAGATCGTTGGTCCCGAAGGAGAAGAACTCGGCCTCCTGTGCCACCTGATCGGCGGTCAGGGCGCCGCGGGGGACCTCGATCATAGTCCCCACCTTGTACTCCACCTGCGCGCCATAGCGGGAGAAGACCTCGTGGGCCACCTCGTCCACCACTTTTCGCTGGTTCACCAGCTCTCGGACATCGCCAACGAGGGGGATCATCACCTCCGGATGGACCCTTATCCCTTCCTGAGCCGACTCACAGGCCGCCTCGAAGATGGCCTGGGCCTGCATGGCGGTGATCTCGGGGTAGACGACACCCAGGCGGCACCCGCGGTGACCCAGCATGGGATTAGACTCGTGCAAGGACTCCACCTTGGCCTGTAGCTGCTCCGCAGAAATCCCCATCTTGCGGGCCAGATCCTCTATGTCCTTTTGTGTATGGGGGAGGAATTCGTGCAAAGGCGGATCCAGGGTCCGGATGGTGACCGGCCGCTCCCCCATGGCCTGGAAGATCCCCTTGAAGTCTTCCTTCTGCATGGGCAACAACCTGGCCAGGGCCTTTTCTCTTCCGGCTTTATCATCGGCCAGGATCATCTCCCTGACGGCATCGATCCGATCCCCTTCGAAGAACATGTGTTCGGTGCGGCACAAGCCGATCCCCTCGGCCCCGAAGGCAATGGCGATTTGAGCCTGATCGGGCTTGTCCGCATTGGTGTGGACCCCCAGGCGCTTGACCTCGTCGGCCCAGGACATCAGCTCAGCATAATATCTGTAGATCTCGGATTCTTCGGGCTTTATATTCCCCTCGATCAGGACCTGGAGGATCTCGGAGGGTCGGGTGGGGAGCTTGCCGAGGATCACCTCGCCGGTAGTTCCATCGATGGAGAGGTAGTCCCCCTCTTTGATGGTATGGCTGTCGACCTTAATCTGTCGCTTCTTGTAGTCGATATTCAGGGTGCCGCAGCCCGCCACGCAGACCTTCCCCATCTGGCGCGCGACCAAGGCGGCGTGGGAGGTCATCCCACCACGGGCGGTGAGGATGCCCTGAGCGGCGTTCATCCCGCGTATGTCCTCAGGAGAGGTCTCAATCCTCACCAGGAGGACATCCTCTCCCCGGGCCGCCCACTCCTCGGCATCAGGTGCATTGAAGACCACCTTACCCGACGCCGCGCCGGGACCGGCGTTCAGGCCATGGGCGATGAGTTTGCCCTGGTCGATGGCCTTGCGCTTCTCCTGGGGATCGAAGATAGGCCGTAAAATTTGATTGAGCTGATCAGGCTCCACCCGCAACAAGGCCTCCTTTTTGTTGATCAGGCCCTGACGCACCATATCGACGGCGATCCGCAGGGCAGCCAGCCCCGTACGTTTGCCGTTTCTCGTCTGGAGCATCCATAGCTTCCCCTGCTGGATGGTGAACTCGATGTCCTGCATATTCCGGTAGTGGCGATCGAGTTTGGACCGGATCTCTTCCAATTGCTGGTAGACGCCAGGCATCTCCTCTTCAAGGGATGGAGTATCCTTGTCCCCCTTTTGTCGCTTGTTGATGGGCTGCGGGGTGCGTATCCCTGCCACCACGTCCTCCCCCTGGGCATTCATCAGGTATTCACCAAAAAAGACGTCCGCCCCACTGGCGGGATTCCTCGTGAAGGCCACCCCGGTGCCCGAGGTCTTCCCCATGTTGCCGAAGACCATGGACTGGACGTTCACGGCGGTCCCGAGGCCTTCGGGGATGGCGTTGAGTTCCCGGTAGGCGATGGCCCGGGGGTTGTTCCAGGAGTTAAAGACTGCCCCGATGGCCCCCCAGAGCTGCTCTTTGGGATCTTCGGGAAAATCGACGCCCAATTTTCCCTTGATCACTGCCTTATACTCATGGACGAGTTCCCTGAGATCCTGGGCGCCCAACTCGTGGTCGTGGTGGATACCCTTGGCCTCCTTTTTGGCCTCGAGGCTCACCTCAAAGGGATCCTGCTCGTCCTTGTCCTGGGGTTTGAGCCCCAGGACCACGTCGCCGTACATGGCTACAAATCGCCGGTAGCAGTCATAGGCGAATCGCTCATCACCGGTACGGCGCGTCAAGCCCTGCACCGTCTTATCATTGAGCCCGAGGTTAAGAATGGTGTCCATCATCCCGGGCATACTCACCGCAGCACCGGAGCGCACTGAGAGCAGGAGGGGGTTCTCATGGTCGCCGAACGTAGATCCCATGACCTTCTCCATCTTGGAGAGGGCTTCCTCCATCTCCTTTTTCAGCTCAGGGGGATAGCCCCCTGCGTGTTTTTCATAATAACCGCAGACCTCCGTCGAGATAGTGAAACCGGAGGGAACAGGTATGCCGAGATTGATCATTTCCGCGAGATTGGCGCCCTTGCCCCCCAACAGGGCCTTCATCTGGGCGTTACCGTCGGCCTTGCCTTCACCGAAAAAAAAGACATACTTGGACATCATATCCTCCTTATCTCGCTATAATTTTTCGTGGCGTCACGCCAGGGACTTATTATTGCCAATGACAGGTAAAATTTTATCAACCCCCTCTCCCGCTAGCGGGAGAGGGCAGGGGTGAGGGTGAATATGTCTTCGGATGTTTTACCCCTCACCTTCATCCTCTCCCCGGTGGGGAGAGGAAATAAATTTCCTAGGCACATTCCCATAACGGGTCCATCACCAACAACGGTTGAAGACCATCCCCTCATTTACCGCAGCCTTTCTGTTGGGGGGATATACCCCTCGCGTCCCCCAACTTAATCGTCAACCTTCTTCCCCCACCCCCAGCCGGGAGAAATCAACCATCTGGGAGAAGAGCCCGGCGATCTCGCCCAGCAGGGCCAGGCGATTGGCCCGCACGCCTTTGTCCTCGGCCATGACCATGCAATGTTCAAAGAGTGCATCTACCGGTGGGCGGAGCTTAGCAAGCTCGGCAAGGGCCCCCTCATAGTCCCCACCCTTGATCGAGTCGGTAAATCTTCCTTCGATCTTCTGAAAGTGGCTATGGAGGGCCTTTTCCTGGGGGGTCTCGAAACGGGCGGTATCAACCCGCCCTTTATGATCGACTCCCTTCAGGATATTGGCTACCCGCTTAAAGGCCACGGCCACGGGTTCAAACTCAGGACGTACCCTGAACCTGGCGACGGCCTCGACGCGGGCGCGGGCATCCACTATATCATCGAATTGGACGGCGAGCACCGACTCCAACAGATCGACGGGATATCCCTGAGACACCAGAAGACCGACAAATCTTCCCCGGAAGAAGGCGAGGCAATCGGCCTCCACTTCCTCGGAAGGGCGTTGTATCTTTTCCAGCAGGGGCTCAAGGCCCATCCGGATGATCCGCGGGAGTGAGGTTCGGTATCCCTTGCCGAGGATGATGTGGATAATACCCAGGGTCTGCCGCCTCAGGGCAAAGGGGTCTGAGGTGCCTGTGGGTATCAACCCCACCCCGAAACAGCCGATGATGGTATCCATCTTGTCGGCTATGCTGACCACATCTCCTGCGGGAGTAGAAGGAAGCTTGTCCCCGGCGAAGCGCGGAAGGTAGTGATCAAATATCACCTGCGCCACGGCAGGGTCTTCACCGTCCAAAAGGGCGTACTCCCTGCCCATAACCCCCTGGAGCTGGGGAAACTCACCCACCATCTCGGTGACCAGGTCCGCCTTACAGAGAAAGGCCCCCCGAGTCACCACCTCGATGTCTTCAGGAGCCAGCTCCTCGGCCAATTTCCTTGCCAGGCCCTGAATACGTTCGACCTTCTCATAGGAGGTACCCAGCTTGGCCTGGAAGATCACCCCCTTGAGTTTCTCGGCACGCTCCTCGAGGGTGCGCTTTTGGTCTTCCTGGAAGAAGAACTGGGCGTCGGCGAGCCTGGCCCTGAGGACCCGTTCGTTTCCCTTCTTGACCACCTCCATGTCTTTAGGCTTGGTGTTGTTCACGGCGACAAAGGAGGGGAGCAATTGCCCCTTCTTATCCACTACGGGGATATACCGCTGGTGGTGTTGCATGGCGGTGATGAGGACATCCCTGGGAAGCTCCAGGAATCTCTTATCAAAGCCGCCGCAGACCGCCACCGGGTATTCCACCAGGTAGGTGATCTCCTCCAGGAGGTCCTCTGCTTCCAGGGGGATCCCTCCCGATTTTTGGGCCGCCTCCTGTATTTCGCGGTGGATCAATGCCTTGCGTTCTGTCTGATCCACAATGACGCAGGCCCGGCGGAGCCCCTCAAGGTAATCTTGCAAACCTTTCACCGCGAAAGATTCGGGGTGTAAAAAACGGTGCCCCCTCGTAAGAGGACCGCTTCTCAAATGCTCCAGAGTGAAGGGGATCACCTCACTGTCAAAGAGCGCCAGGATCCAGTGGATGGGGCGCGCGAAGCGCAGCTCCAGGCCGGACCAGCGCATCGATTTCGGAAAGGGGATGGAGGTGATCAACCGGGGAAGGACCTCGGAGAGGATCTCGCGCGTCTGCCTTCCCGTTTCATGCTTTCGCACGCAGAGGTACTCACCTTTTTCCGTCTCTACAACGTCCAGGTCTTCTACCCGCACCCCTTCCTTTTGGGCGAATCCGAAAGCGGCCTTGGTAGGGCTCCCTTCAGAATCAAAGGCAACACTTTTAGGCGGGCCGATCCGTTCCGATTTCAGGGGGCGCTGCTGATCCTCAAGCTCGGCAGAGAGGGTGAGCCGGCGCGGCGTGCCCATTACCTTCATCTCGCCACACTCCACCCGTTGGACTTCCATCTCCCTGCGCAGCATCTCCCGCATGACCTCAAGGGTCTGGGGGATAAAACGGGAAGGGATCTCCTCTGTTCCTATCTCCAGCAGCATCCCCTTTTTCATTCCCTACTCCTCATGAGGGGAAATCCCATCTCTTCCCGCTGACGGAGATAGCGCTCGGCGCAGCCGCGGGCCAAATCTCTCACCCGCAGGATAAACCCCATCCTTTCAGTGACGCTGATTGCCCCTCTCGCCTCCAGGAGATTGAAGGCATGGGAGCACTTCAGACAATAATCATAGGCAGGAAGGACCAACCCCTTTTGCAACAACTTCTTTGACTCCGCCTCGTACATCCCGAAGAGCTGCAGGAGCATCCCTACATCGGCCTCTTCGAAGTTGTAGCGGGAGAACTCCACTTCACCCTGGTGATGGATGTCCCCGTAGCGGATGCCATCGGTCCAGGTCAGGTCGAAGACGTTCTCCACCCCTTGCAGGTACATGGCGATCCTCTCGATGCCATAGGTGATCTCCACGGAGACAGGCTTCAGGTCGATTCCCCCTGCCTGCTGAAAGTAGGTGAACTGGGTGATCTCCATTCCATCGAGCCAGACTTCCCAGCCCAGTCCCCAGGCGCCGAGGGTAGGTGACTCCCAATCGTCCTCCACAAATCTGATGTCATGGGCCAGGGGGTCGATCCCGAAGCTGCGCAGGCTATCAAGGTAGATCTCCTGGATTTCGAGGGGTGAGGGCTTCATAATGACCTGATACTGATAGTAGTGCTGGAGGCGGTTGGGATTTTCGCCGTAGCGGCCGTCGGCTGGGCGTCGGGAGGGTTCCACATAGGCGGCATTCCAGGGCTCCGGCCCAAGGACCCGCAGGAACGTTGCGGGGTTGAAGGTCCCGGCCCCAACCTCAATGTCATAGGGCTGCTGTATGATACACCCCTTCTCGTTCCAAAAACGCTCCAGGGCCAAGATCAGCTCTTGCAAGGTCACGCTATCCTCCTAACCTCCCTGCATCTCTTCCATCACCCGCAATGATTTGAGTCCCTTGCCCAATTGGTGTTGGACGAACCGCGGGAGGATCTCCCTCTCCTCGGCGAGGACTTGAGGTGAAAACTGAATCCCTTCCACCTCCATGAGGTCCATCCTGAGCGCCGCTTCCATGGCCTTCAGCGTCTCGCAGGAGATGGCGACTGCCCCCTGGGCATTCATGTGACAGCCGGAGCACACCGCCCCTCCATGGCGATAGCTGAACCACGCTCCATCAGCAGGGGGGAGCACCTGGTTGCAGATGCTGCACTCCGTCACGCGGGGCCTATACCCCAAGAGGTCGAGGAGCCGCAGCTCAAAGATCCGCGGGTACTCCTCACGGGGGGGAGAGTCATTGAGCAATTTCAAAAAGGTCACCAATAGTTCAAAGAGTTGGGGGTTTGACTCCTTCTCCCCGGTCATCTCCCTGATCATCTCGAGGAAATAGCTCCCGTAGAGGACCTTGGAGATATTTTCACTTATTCTAAAAAAGGGCTGTATCATATCAGCTTCATCCAATCTGATCAACCCCCCCCTTCCTTCAGAGAAGACTATCCTGATGTAGGAGAAAGGCTGGAGGTTATTGACAAAGCGCCTCTTGCTCCGCTTGGCTCCCTTAGCGATGCCTTTGACCTTCCCCAGATCAACGGTGTAGAGCGTGACGATCAGATCGGATTCTCCGAAATCGACGCGGTGGATTACCACACCATCGGTTTTACGCAGTTGCATCTCAGTCCATGATGTATGTTAAGGGGTCGGGGTAACTTCTTCATCGGCTCCGGGGGATCTCCATGACGGGGGTGAGCATGGGTTTCCCTATATCTTATGATATCTTATGGATCAAGACCTCCCTGGGCTTGACGCCATCAGAGGGGCCGACGATCCCCTCCTCTTCCATCCGCTCGATGATCCTTGCCGCCCGGTTATATCCTATTCGCAATTTCCTCTGGATGAGGGAGATGGATGCCTGACCGGTCCTGGCCACAAAGGCCACGGCCTCATCGTATTTTTCGTCGAGCTCCTCATCTGCGAGTTCTTTCCGTTCTTTTCTCTCACGCAGGATAGCCCGATCATAGGTCGGCCCCCCCTGTCCCCGCCAGAATTCCACCAGTCTCTTCATCTCTGCCTCGGAGACATAGGCCCCGTGGATGCGCAGCAACTTGGAGCTTCCGGGCGGCAAAAAGAGCATGTCCCCCGATCCCAAGAGGTGCTCGGCCCCCTGGGTGTCCAGGATGGTCCTGGAGTCGATTTTGGTGGAGACCTGAAAGGAGATACGGGCGGGGAAATTTACCTTGATCAATCCCGTGAGGACATCCACCGAGGGGCGCTGCGTAGCGAGTATCAGATGGATCCCAGCGGCCCGGGCCATCTGGGCCAGACGAATGATGGACTCTTCCACCTTCCTGCCCGAGACGATCATGAGGTCGGCCAGCTCATCGATCACCACCAACACATACGGGAGACGCTTGGGGGGCATCACCCCTTCTTCTCCTGTGATGGGACGGCTTGCGGCGAGCTCGGCCGAGCGGATCGTCCCCTCCTTAACCTTCTGATTATAGTTCTCGATGTTTCTGATCCCCTGCTCTGCCATCATGGCGTATCTCCGCTCCATCTCTTCCACCATCCATTGCAGCGCGATGGCCGCCTCCTTTGCATCCGTCACCACGGGCAACAGGAGGTGGGGGATTCCTTCATACGCGGGGAGCTCCAGCATCTTAGGGTCGATGAGAAGAAACTTGACGGCGTCCGGCGTCGCCCTTAACAGGAGGCTGCAGATCATTGCGTTTATGGATACGCTCTTGCCGGAACCGGTCGAACCGGCCACCAACAGGTGGGGGAGGCGGGCCAGATCGATTACAAAGGGGCTGCCGGAGATATCCTTGCCTATGGCCAGGGTCAGCGTCGACCCCTTGCCCTGAAAGAGATCGGAGCTTGCTATGTCTTTTAAGCAGACGACATCGCGCACCGGATTGGGAATCTCGATCCCCACCACCGATTTGCCGGGGATGGGGGCCTGTATCCTTACGCTGAGGGCGCTGAGGGCCAGCGCCAAGTCGTCATACAGGTGGAGGATCCTTTTGACCTTGACCCCAGGAGCGGGCTCAAATTCATAGACGGTCACGATGGGGCCGGGTCTCACCCCTACTACTTTGCCCTCCACGCCGTAGTCCTTGAGTTTGCTCTCCAAGATCTGCGAGTTGGCACGCAAGAGATCCTCGGAGACCTTTGCCCCTTTGTCCTTTCTGTCCTCGAGGATGGAGAGGGGGGGTAGTCTATAATCCCCGGTAGCTGGTATGGGGAAGGGAAGGGATTCCTGTTGCGGTTCGATAACCTGCTCTACCTTCTGGGAGAGGATAATGGGGGGATGGGATTGGCCTTGTCTGACCCTCGTGCTTTTTTTCAGGGCCCTCTTCTTTTTCCATTTTCCCCAGTACAGGTCTTTGGCCCGTATTACCCAGCGGAAGAGCACCTGCACCGCCTTCACCACTCCCTTCAATCCCTTCCTGAGCGATATGCCTGTAGTCAGTATGGTTGAGGAGATAAATATCAGGATGGCCAGGAAGGATGTTCCTACCACACTGAGGTATTTCTCCAAGAAGTGCCCCACGACCTTACCCAAGACCCCACCTGATATACCGTCGTAGGAGAATACCTTCACCTCCCCCAGGAAGATGTCCAGAAGTGTCGCGGTGGAGATGAGCAAAAGGCAAAATCCCACCCTCCGGAGCCCCTTGTGCTCCGGGGTTCGGTTGGCGAAGATGGAGATACCCATCACCAAGAGGGCGACGGGGATAAGGAAGGAGGAGCAGCCGAAGACCTGCCAGAGGATATCAGAGAGGTAGGCGCCGACCAATCCTCCCAAATTGTGGATGCGGGATGGGTCGGGTTGATAGAGATTGAAAGAGGGGTCTTGAGGGTGAAAGGAGTACAGGCACAGGATGAGGAAGCCTCCTCCTCCCACAGCGATGAGGCCGCCGATCTCCCTGACCAATTCCTTTCTGGACATTTGGGACCTCCTACATCTCGATGATCACAGGGATGATGATGGGTCGGCGGTCCATCTCCTTGCGGAAGAATCGCTTGAGGGCGCGGCGCACCTCATCCTCCACCGCGAGATCATCGGTCTTGGAATCGAGGGAAATCCCCTCGAGGGTCTCCTTAATGACCACTTTAGCCTCCTCTAAAACCTTCCCCATCTTTTCCTCAAAGAGGACCCCCCGGGATATGATGTCGGGACCCGAGACCACCTCCCCCGTGCGTTCATTGATGACCATCACAGGGATTACCATCCCGTCCTCGGAGAGTTGCTTTCTGTCCCTCAGGACAACGTCTTCTACGTCTCCTACCTCCTTGCCGTCGACGAAGACCTTGCCGACCTCCACCCGGTCGATGATCTTCCCCGTTCCATTCTGAAGAAGGATTACATCGCCATCCTCGGCCAAAAGGAGTCTGTCCTCGGCTAGCCCCACCTCCCTGGCCAGTTGGATGTGCTGAACCAGGTGCCGATACTCACCATGTATGGGGATGAAATAATCGGGGCGGATCAGGTTGAGCATCATCCTCAATTCCTCGCGGTAGCCATGGCCTGAGACATGAATCGCCGAGATCTTTTCGTATATGACATTTGCCCCTCGGCGGCAGAGGTGGTTGATCATGTGGGTGATGGCCTTCTCGTTGCCCGGGATGGAGCGGGAGGAGAGGATGACGGTGTCCTCCTTTTTGATCTGGACGTCCTTGTGGCTGTCCGTGGCGATGCGGCTCAGCGCGGACAGGGGCTCTCCCTGACTCCCTGTCGTAAAGAGCAGCAGCTCCTCCGGGGGGTAGTGGTCAATCTTCTTGCTGTCGATCACCCCTTCGGGGGGAAAGCGCATGTAGCCGAGCTCCCGGGCGATCCGGGTGTTGTTCACGATGGTTCTCCCCACCATGGCCACCTTGCGATCATACTTGACGGCGATATCCATCACCTGCTGGATCCGCTGGATGTTGGAGGCGAAGAGGGCCACGATGACCCTCCCCGGACTTACCCTGATGATCTCCTCCAGTCTCTGGCCGATCTCACGTTCCGAGAGGGTGTGTCCTTCGCGTTCGGCATTGGTGCTGTCGGACATCAGGGCCAATACCCCCCGTTCCCCATACTCGGCGAACTTCCTCAAATCGGTCAACTCCCCACCGGCCGGGGCCTGGTCGATCTTGAAATCCCCGGTGTGGATCAAGATTCCCACCGGCGTCGTGATACCCAACCCTACCCCGTCAACAATGCTGTGGCACGTTCGGATGAACTCCACCTGAAAGGGGCCGATCTCCACCTGGTCCCGCGGCTGCACCCTCTTGAAGTTCACCTTCCCCACCCCCTCGTGCTCCTGCAATTTCTCCCCTACCAGGGCCAGGGTAAAGGGGGTGCCATAGACCGGGACCTTCAGCTCCTTGAGGAAGAAGGGGAGGGCACCGATGTGATCTTCATGACCATGGGTGAGGATGATGGCCCGCACCTTATCCTTTTTCTGGCGGAGATAGGTGATATCGGGGATCACCATGTCGATCCCCAACATATAGTCTTCGGGAAACATGAGGCCGGAGTCGATGACGATGATGTTATCGCCATACTCCACGACCATCATGTTGAGGCCGATCTCTCCCAACCCCCCCAAGGGGATCAACCGCAGGCCCTTATGCCGCATCGGCATGCCTCCTGACGGGAAGGGTGAAGTTGGCACTGATCCGCCTTTTTACCTCCTCCATCAATCGCCTTCTATCCTTCATGGTGGAATCTATTGTTTCAATGGGTCGTTCTATGACGATCCGTATTGCTCCCTTTTTGATCTGCAGGGTAGTCCTCGGCATGATCGCCCACGTCCCATTGACGGTAATGGGGCAGATGGGGATCCCTCCCTTGATGGCCAGGGTAAACCCCCCATTCATAAAGGGCTGCAGGGCCCCGTCAAGGGAACGGGAGCCCTCCGGGAAGATAACTACCGACGTCCCCTCCTTGATCTTTTGTGCGGCGATCTCCATGCTCCGGTAGGCCTTTCTTTTCTCCGAGCGGTCGAGACTGATATACCCTGCCGTGGTCATGGCCCATCCCAACATAGGAATCCTGAAAAGTTCCGCCTTGGCCAGCCAGCGGAACTGCACGCCGAGGTTGGCGAGCAGGGTGAAGATATCGAAGCTCCCCTGATGGTTGCACATGTAGATACACGGCCTGGTGGAATCGATATGCTCCGATCCCAGAACCTGTACCCTCACGCCCACGGCGGTGAGGATCAACCAGCCCCACAACCTGGCGTAGAGATGTATCACCCGCCCCCGCCAGTCAAAAGGAACGGTCACAAAGGCCAGCGTCCCCAGGATCACGGT
>CAYHAB010000102.1:0-4864 GCA_964354505.1 uncultured Thermodesulfobacteriota bacterium | reverse complement strand
AAGGACGCCTCCTACCATCTGGTACTCTTAGTCAAAAACCAGGAGGGTTACGGCAACCTCATCCGTTTGGTAAGCCTCGCCCATCTGGAAGGATTCTATTATAAGCCTCGAGTGGATAAAGAGCTTTTGGGGAAGTTTAATAAAGGGTTGATCGCCCTCAGCAGTTGCCTGAAGGGAGAGATCCCCGCACTCTTACTTGAGCAGAAGAGGGATGAGGCAAAGGCCGTCGCAGGATGGTATAAAGAGGTTTTTGACGAGGGGAGGTTTTACCTTGAGCTTCAGGATACCGGCCTTAAAGAACAAAAGGTTGTCAATCAAGGGTTGGTGGAGTTAGGTCGTGAGCTGGATATACCTTTGGTAGCCACCAACGATTGTCACTACCTGAGACGTGAGGATGCTGCAGCCCACGATGTACTGCTCTGCATCCAGACCGGCAAGACCCTCAAGGATCCCAAAAGGATGAAATTTTCCACCGATCAATTTTACCTCCGTTCCGCAGAGGAGATGGAGAAGCTGTTCGGCCATTATCCGGAGGCTTTAGGGAATACCGTGGAGATAGCAGAACGATGCAACCTGGAGTTACGCTTCGAGGATTATCATCTCCCGCGCTTTAGGCCCCCTGCGGGGGTGGAGTCACTGGACCTCTATCTTGAGAAGACGGCGCAGGAGGGTTTAGAGCAGCGTTTTTCGTATGCCTTAAGGGCTCAAGAAGACAGGGAGAGGTATGTAAAGCGGTTGCACGAGGAACTTTCTATGATCGAATCCATGGGGTTTTCCGGTTACTTCCTTATTGTGGCCGATTTCATCAACTATGCCAAGACACAGGGGATCCCCGTAGGTCCTGGACGGGGGTCTGCGGCAGGAAGCTTGGTGGCCTATTCCCTGGGAATAACGGATGTTGACCCCTTGGAATACGATCTCATTTTCGAACGGTTCCTCAACCCTGAGCGCATCAGCCTCCCTGATATCGATGTGGATTTCTGCATCGAGGGCAGAGATGAGGTAATCAGATACGTGACGGAGAAGTACGGGAAGGAGAACGTGGCCCAGATCATCACCTTCGGCAAGATGCAGGCCAAGGCGGCGGTAAGGGATGTAGGGAGGGTGTTGGATCTTCCGTATAAGGAAGTAGATGCCATCGCAAAACTTATCCCTAATACCCTTAATATTACCTTGGACGAGGCCCTAGAGCAAGAGCCGAGGCTGAAGGAGTTTGCTGCCCGGGATGAAACGATTTCGCAACTTCTCTCACTGGCCCATTCCTTGGAAGGGATGGTTCGTCATGCATCAACCCACGCTGCGGGTGTGGTCATCTCCCATCGTCCCCTCATGGAATACATCCCTCTCTATGGGGGCGGGAATGGCGAGGTGGTCACCCAATATGCCATGAAGGATGTGGAGCGCGTCGGTCTGGTAAAATTCGATTTTTTAGGCCTCAAGACACTGACCGTCTTGAAAAAGGCGGTAGGGTTGATCGAGCACACCAAAGGGGAAAAGGTAGATCTCGACCGTATCCCCCTGGATGATCAGGAGACCTTTAAACTCCTCGGTTCCGGCGATACCACGGGGATATTCCAGCTGGAGAGTTCCGGCATGAGGGATCTGCTCTTGAAATTGCGTCCGGAGACCTTTAAAGACCTCATTGCCTTGGTGGCCCTCTACCGGCCCGGACCTCTCGGCAGCGGCATGGTGGATGATTTTATCAAAAGGAGGCATAAAGAGGCGGCGGTCAGGTATGAAGTGCCCAAGTTGCGGGCGATCCTCGAGGATACCTACGGAGTGATCGTCTATCAAGAGCAGGTGATGCGGATCGCCAGTGACTTGGGCAATTTTAGTCTCGGCGACGCCGACATCCTGCGCCGTGCCATGAGCAAGAAGGACCCGGCGGAAATGGAGCGGCTCAACGAGAAGTTTCTTGAGGGAGCCCGCCGCAACGACATTGAGAAGGGAAAGGCCGAGCGCATTTTCGAGATGATGACCAAGTTTGCCGAATATGGTTTTAATAAATCGCACAGCACCGCCTATGCCCTGATTGCTTATCAGACGGCCTACCTCAAGGTTCATTATCCTATTGAGTTCATGGCGGCGCTGCTCACCTGCGACATGGATAACACCGATAAGGTGATGAGGTATGTAGCTGAGTGCCGGGAAAATGGCATAGGGGTTTTGCCCCCCGACATCAATGAGAGCGATTGGGGGTTCACGGTCTCGGGGGGAGAGATCAGATATGGCTTGGGGGCGGTCAAAAACGTGGGTTTGGGAGCCGTTGAGGAGATCATGCGCCTGCGAGAGGAGGGCGAGCAGATCTCGTCCCTGTTTGGTTTTTGTGAGTCGGTGGATCTGCGTAAGGTGAACCGCAGGGTGCTGGATAGCTTCATCAAGGCAGGGGCCTTTGATTCTACCGGTGCTCACAGATCACAACTCATGCTGCTTTTGGAAGAGGCCTTGGAGCGAGGACAGGCACGACAAAGAGAGCGCAGGGGAGGGCAACCGGCCCTCTTCGACGGACTTGTATCATCTCATGGTATAATCCAATTGCCCGATATAGAGGAGTGGCCCGAACATCAACTCTTGAGCTTTGAGAAGGAGGTGCTAGGTTTTTATCTGACCAGCCACCCCCTCATGCGATATGAGGCGGATATCCGCGAACTCACCACAACAGATACGGAGACCCTGCCTGAGTTAGTAAGCGGGGCCCAGATCAGCATAGGGGGATTAGTGGCGGAGGTGAAGGAGATCAGTACCAAGAAAGGGGATCAGATGGCCTTCCTCACCCTCGAGGATATGAAAGGGAGGGTAGAGGTGATTGTTTTCCCCGATCTCTTTCGCAGCGTTCGTCCTTACATTAAGGTGGACATGCCCGTCGTGATTCGAGGGGTTTTAGATAAGGGTGAGGAGAGATATAAGGTGAAGGCATCCTCCTTGGTGCCCTTGGATGAGGCCAAGAAGGAGAAGGTATCGAAGGTCCATTTTCGGCTGCGTACGCCGGGGCTTTCCAAAGAACAGTTGTTGAGGCTGAAAGAAATCTTGGTGGAGAACAAAGGGGGGTGTGAGGCCTTGCTGCACCTCATTGTTCCCCATCAATCAGAGGTGGTCATGGCCATTTCCCCTGCGCTGGCGGTGAATCCCTCTGAGCAGATGCGGAGGTCGGTGGAGGGGCTGTTCGGAGAGAAGACAGTGGAGATGGAGTGAGAGGCCTTCAAGCTATGAGAGAATCTGAACGTCGTCAAGGGGGATATGGGAAATGGTGAGACACTATATTGATTTTGAGAAGCCGCTGATGGAACTGGAGCGTGAACATGAGGAGCTTCGGCGTTTTTTTCCTCGTAATGACCCCAAGGTCCACGCTAGGATAGAGCGACTTGATAATCGGATAGCGAAGGTGCGCGAAGAAATCTATGCTCATCTTACCCCGTGGCAGAGGACGCAGCTGTCGCGCCACATCGATCGCCCTCATACCTTAGACTACATCCGAATGATCTTCAATGATTTCATTGAACTCCATGGCGATAGGGTTTTTATGGATGATCCGGCCATGGTAGGCGGGCTCGCCCGTCTCGATGGAGAGGCGGTGGTGGTGGTAGGGCATCAAAAGGGGAGAGATGTGAAGGAAATGGGCTATCGGAATTTTGGGATGTCCCATCCGGAGGGCTACCGTAAGACACTCAGAATAATGGAGTTAGGGGTGAGATTTAACAAGCCCATTATCACCATGATCGATACGCCAGGGGCATATCCTGGGGTGGGCGCTGAAGAGCGGGGACAGGCTGGGGCCATCGCCCACAACCTCAGGGAAATGGCTGCCTTTCCAGTCCCTATAGTCGTAGTGGTTATCGGGGAAGGAGGAAGCGGGGGTGCCTTAGCCATCGGGGTGGGTGATAGGATTCTGATGTTGGAGAATGCCATCTATTCGGTTATATCCCCAGAGGGGTGTGCTGCCATCCTGTGGCGAGATGGGACCAAAGGTCCCCTGGCAGCTGAGGCCCTGAAAATAACGGCAGCGGACCTTCTGAAATCGGGGATCATTGATGAGATCATCCCTGAGCCTGTGGGTGGCGCCCATCGCGATTATCAGGAGGCTGCAGCCAATGTGAAAGAGGCGGTATTACGTCATCTTGGAGAGCTTAAGGATATCCCTGAGGAACGACTCTTGTCAGAGCGGTATCAGCGGTTTCGCCGGATGGGGGCTTTTTTGGAGGAGTGAGAGGGAGTACCCTGGCAGCACGAGGGTATATTTCTATACCATCCGTACCATTTCATCCTGTGGCCGCAGTCAACGCGGCCGCTTTTGCTAGAACCGGTAATGTCATAGATCCTTTTGATCAAGCAGCGAGGGGGGGGGAAGATCAATGGATTTTCTCTGGGTGACTACAGGAGGACCTTGAAGGTGAAGGGGTGAACATGGCGATTGATGAGAGGAAAGCGCGATACAGAGAGTCCCGAGGTGAAGGATGGGAGCTAAGATAAGGTTTCTCCCCACTGAAGTGGTGGGTAAGATAGCAGCGGGAGAGGTAATCGAGAGGCCGGCCTCTGTGGTGAAGGAGTTGGTGGAAAACTCCTTAGATGCCGGAAGCGGCGTCGTTACGGTGGAGATAGAAGAGGGGGGAAAGAGAAGCATTGCGGTGATGGATGACGGGGAGGGGATGGCACAGTCGGATGCCCTCCTCGCCCTCGAGAGACACGCCACGAGCAAGATCTATAACGAGGGGGACCTCGCTGCCATTAGGACCCTCGGCTTCAGGGGAGAGGCACTTCCCTCCATAGCTGCTGTGTCTCGGCTGAGGCTGATCACGAGGAGACATGATGCGCTCTCAGGCACGCAGGTCGTGGTGGAGGGAGGCGATATGCAAGGGGTAGAGGAGAT
>CAYHAB010000101.1:0-3123 GCA_964354505.1 uncultured Thermodesulfobacteriota bacterium | reverse complement strand
AACACGTCATGTATCACCAGCACCTGTCCGTCACAATGGATCCCTGCGCCGATGCCGATGGTGGGGATGGTCAATTTTTCGGTGATCTCCGCAGCCAGCTCCGTGGGGATGCACTCCATTACCACGGAAAAGGCCCCGGCCTCTTCTACTGCCAGGGCGTCCTCCATGATCTTTCGCTTTTGTTCCTCCGCCTTCCCCTGTACCTTATGCCCCCCCATCTGGTGGATGGATTGGGGGGTCAGACCGATGTGGCCCATGACGGGGATGTCGATGTCCGTTATGGCCTTGATAACCCCCTTCATGTTCACGCCCCCCTCCAGTTTTACCGCCTCGGCGCCGCTCTCCTTGATCATCCTGCCTGCGTTTCGCTTGGCGTCCTCAATGCTGATCTGATAGGACATAAAGGGCATATCGATGACCACTAAGGCCCGCGCCACTCCCCTGACCACGGCCTTGGTGTGATAGATCATCTCCTCGATGGTGACCGGGAGGGTATTGGGATAACCTGCCACTACCGAACCCACTGAATCCCCCACGAGGACGATGTCTACCCCGGCCTCATCTAAGATCCGGGCGAACGGGGTATCATAGGCGGTGAGCATGGTGATCTTTTCCTTCCCACCCTTCATTGCCTTTATGCTCGGTACTGTTATCTTCTGCGGCATTTCTCGCTCCTTACTCTGCGCTAAAAAAACAAAAACCTTCCGGACTGATCCCAGAAGGTCTCTTCTCTTTCCTGCTCCCTTGTCTCTTTACACCTTCCGTCCCGGTCCAGCCTTACCTAGATCCAAGCGGCATGTAATACCATGTCCCCTTTCTCGTGCCTTTGATCTCTTCTAAGAGATCTTCAAAATCATCCTTGCCCTGGACAAAATCGATCTCCGCTGCGTTTACCACCAGAAGAGGGGAATCATTGTAGTAATAGAAGTAATCTCTATATGCCTCTACCACCTCCTCCAAATACTCGTGAGAGACGTTCCTCTCTGATTGCTTTCCCCGTGTCCTGATCCTTTCTTTAAGGACCTCGGGCCGGGCCTGCAACAGGATCACCAGATCGGGTCTGGTAATCCTAGTCTCCAAGAGGGTATATATCTCATCATACAACCTCAATTCGTCTTTGTCAAGGTTTATGTGGGCAAAGATCCTATCGCGGTCAAAGAGGTAGTCGCTGACGATCATCCTTTGGAAGAGGTCCAGTTGGCTGAGGTCCTTTTGCTGCTGATAGCGTGTGAGGAGGAAGAACAACTGGGTTTGAAGGGCATATCTCCGCCGGTCCTGGTAAAACTTTTCCAAAAAGGGATTGTCCTCCGTCCGTTCGAGGAGCAGATCCCCACCCAACGCCGAGGCCAACATCCTGGTTAGGCTCGTCTTGCCCACGCCGATGGGTCCTTCTACCGCGATGTATCTCTTTTCCCCTTCCATTGCTCCCCCATGGTGTCGAGATTAAGGCAGTCGGTTTTAAATTAGCACAGGTCAATGCCCCTGTCCATGCTTCACAAAAATATGTTGACAGGATGGACTTAATCCCTCCCTCTTGTCATGTTTTGCCACCCCCTTTTTGACATACAATAACCCCCTAACATTTCCCACGTGTGGAGGGAGGGCGATGGTATGGTATAGAAGAGGGTATACGTTGTCTTTTTACTAAAATTAGAGTAGGTTTTACCTTATACGATTTACCTGATAATCGAGGAGGCCGAAAATGAAGAGGCACTTGAACTGGGTTGTTATCGCGGCAGGGTTCTTTGTTGCCATGATGATTTCCGCCGCCTGGGCGGATAGCACAAAGGTCACTATCATCTACAGCAACAACATTAACGGTCAGATCGATCCCGCAGGCTGAGGGGCGTCCAGATCTGGCGGTCTTGCCAGAAGGGCGACGGTGATACAGGAAGCCAAGAAAGCAGGGAAGGATATTCTTGTCCTGGATGCGGGGGATCTCCTCTTCTACAAGAACATAGATCCGTCCCTTCCCTCTCGTCAAAAGAACGAGGCATTGATGACCGCCCAGTTGATAGTCGAGGCCTTCAACCTTATGGGGTGTGACGCTGTGGGAATAGAGGAAGATGAGCTCAGGCTGGGTGCTAAAGATTTTGACACGCTGAAAAAAAAGGCTGAATTTCCCTTCATCTCTGCCAATATAGTCTTGAAGGATGGGCAGAAGATTGCAGTCCCCTCTGTGATAAAGGAGGCAGGGGGCCTGCGGTGGGGGATCTTTAGCCTCATGAACGTCAACCCATCCTCAAAAACCCAACCCGTGGGATGGAAGGTATTGGATCCGGTAAGCGAGGGGCAGCAGGCGCTCAAGGAATTGCAGGATAAGGCTGATATTATTATTCTCCTTACAACCATGCCTGTGAATGAACTCAGGGTACTCCTTCCTCAGCTGCCGGGGGTAACGATCGCTGTGGCCGGACGCGAGCCATCCGGCTTGATAAGGCCCCTTCAGATAGGGCAGACCATTGTCGTTTGCAGTCCTGGTTACGGGAGATATCTAGGGATGCTCCATCTCTCCCTCAAGGATCCCAAAGCGTCCTTTGCCGATGAGGCCAGAATTACGGCATTGGAAAGAGAGTTGGCCGTGGTGGAGAAAAAGATGAAAGGGGGGGCATCCGGCTCGTTGAAAGAGGAAAAGAAAAAGCTGGAGGCAAATATTAAGGAATTGAAAAAGGGGAATATCTATCGCAATGAGATCCTTACGCTTTCATCGAAGTTCCAGGAAGATCAGAGGGTACAGAAATTAATAGAGGATTTCAAGGATAAGCAAAAGAAGCTGGAAAAGGGATGTCAATAGGTGCTGAGGGGGGATCTTTTTTAAGACTCGCAGGTTTGTTCCAATCTGCCCCCCTCACCACGAGTTGGTAACAATATCTATACCGATGAGAAACGCAATGGGAACAAAGGAGTTGACAGGAGAGGGTAGATGTGGTAAGAACTGAGAGAAGAGGGCATAATGGGTTCTAGGAGCTTTAACTATTACTATTATTACAACGAAAAAAAAATGAGCCCATGGGCCTCTCTACGCCGATGATCTGAAAAAAAAGGTTTACAGGGGCCGATGGGCACTATACCCATCGGCCCTTTATTTTTACCGTTCTTTGGTGAGTCATCAAATCAAAGGAA
>CAYHAB010000100.1:0-15501 GCA_964354505.1 uncultured Thermodesulfobacteriota bacterium | reverse complement strand
ATCTCGTAGAAGTCCCCCATACGGAAAAAGAGGATACAATCCCGATAATCACCCTTTATCCGCAGGTACTGCCTCATCACGGGGGTGTAATCTCGTATCTCGATGGGCCCTAACCCCGCATGGGTATTTTCTTTAATTCCTTCCATAAAAATGTTCCACACCGTGCCTTGCCTCAGCCTCCACTATGAGGGGTTTTTCACCCCTCTCACCCTTCCGAAGTGGTCCTCAGCCTGTCTTCTATAGAAATAAACCTTTTTTGGGGGCCTTAGGCCCTTGAAGCAAGAGTTTCATGAGATCCCGACGCTGAAGGAACTTGCATGTTATCCATGTGCCTTTAAAAGGTATTTTCACGACAAATGGTAGCAAAACGGGGGGGTAAAGTAAAGATTACCCTTCTCGCAGGAAGTGCTGTGCCAGTTCTAGATCGATAGAGTCGGTAATCTTTATGTTGCGCGGGTCTCCTTCGAATACTTTCACGCGATAGCCCGCCCTCAGTACGAGGCCGGCGTCGTCGCTGGCCGCCCTGATCCCCGCCTCCAAGGCCATGCGGTGGGCATCAAACAAGGATTGAAAGAGAAAAGATTGAGGGGTCTGAATCTGATACATCTCATCCCGCAGGGAGACCTTCAGGATCTCTCCTCCACGACACTCCACGATGGTGTCTCTTGCCCGTAGGCCGAAGGTCATCCCTTCATGCCCTTCCCGAACAGCCACCCCGATCATCTTATCGGTCACCAGGGGGCGGGCGGCATCATGGACGACAACAATATGGGGGGGATCGTCATTAAGGTATTGCAGGGCCTGCCAGCAAGAAAGCTGCCTCGTTTCCCCACCAGCAATCACTCCCTGTATCTTATCAAAGTCATAAGGTTTAAGATCCGCTGTACAACGCTTTTCCCACCCTGAGGGCACCACCACCAAGATAGCGTCTATGGAGGGAGCCCGTTGAAAAGCCCCGATGGTGTGGACGATAATGGTCATCTCGCCCAAGGGCAGAAACTGTTTGGGGATCTCGCCCTTAAACCTTTTACCGACACCTCCCCCTAATATGATGGCAGTATTCTTCATGAGGCTAAAATTCGAGCAATTTCTGGAAAGATCCGCTTTGCCACATCGGCGCGCGCGCCTCCGTGGGTGATCACGATGTACCTCCCTTCGCAGGTCTTATCCGCAATATCCTTTATAAGCTTCGCTAGGACGGGAAATAAATCAGGGGTAAGACCGCGATCTCCATAATCTCCCTCACAGGTATCGTGTCCAAGGTTATGAAAGATCAGGTGTGGCTGAAACTCCTTGGCCCGCCTGCTAAACTCTTCCCACACCTGCTGCAGGTACTTCTGATCGTTAGTCCGCCAACCCACATCGACATCAACCTTGGTCCCGTCTGCGGATACCCAATCGGTGTCGCAAAAACAGACGTGTAATACCGCCGGATCGTCCGCAAAAACAGCCCGAGTTCCATCTCCGTGGTGGCTGTCGGTATCGATGATGGCAAACCTCTTCCAACCATATCTGTCGCGCAGATGGGCTACCGCCGCCCCCGTACAGGAAAGATACGTACCCCCCCATGCCGACGAGGGGCCGGCATGGTGACCGGCGGCTACGGAAAAAACAAGGGCATTTCGCAGATGACCCTCCGCTACCCCCCGGGCAGCAGCCACACACCCTCCCACCGCGTGCAAGGCGCCCTCGTAGTACCAGGCTTCCTTCTCCCTTTTCAGGAGAGCAGGGGTGTGCACCTTGAGCAAGAGCTCTTCCTCAACCGCTTGAGGGGTAAAAAGCGTGACGTTCGGCAGCTCCAGGACATTCCCCAACGCGCGGGGGAAAGCCCTGAACTTATTCCCGATGATGGGCCAATCCCCCTCCGCCATAAGGGGGTGAAAAAAGATACCGGTCACTTTTTTTCACCCTCCAACAATATATCTCGAAGCGTATCTGTTGAAGCCCTTTTTTAGGATTACCCCCTAACAACGGGTTCAAGACCGCCGAAGAGGCGTTTCGCACTAACAGTCTACCTCTTTTTTCTTATAGGAGAAAGAAAATAATAAATCAAGGAGGAGGGATCACATGGGGTACCGCTCCAGGAGCTTTTGATAATCCTTCACCTCCTCTTCTTTCCCCCTCTTGCGATAACCGCTGATGAGGACACGACATTTTTGGTGGAGTTCCTGGATGGTGCCCTCTCGCATCGGCGGAGCGAGAATCCCCAGTTCCAACATTTTCACCAGCGCAATCACACGGTACCGGTCATTTCCCCAATTACGCTGGGAGAGTTGATCGGGGCGTCCTCCCCTCTTGACGATCAGCTTCCGGGGAATAAAGAAGACGGGGAAGCGCGCCGCCACGCGCAACCACAGGTCGTAGTCCTCACAGACAGGGAGTTGGGGATCAAAGGCACCAATCTGCTCCAAGAGCCCGCGACGCATGAGCGCCGAGGATGGACTGATGATACAGAGAGGGAGGCAATGAGGATAGATCCACCCCGAATATTTGGCGTGTTTCTTCCTGGGGTTGATCCGCAACTCGCGCCTGATCCAGATTTCATCGGTATAGCAGATCTGAGCCTCCGGATGCCGATCCATAAATGCAACCTGTATCCGGAGCTTTTCCGGCAACCAGAGGTCATCGGAATCAAGGTAGGCGATAAACTCTCCGTGGGCGAGTTCGAGGCCGCGGTTGCGTGCCGCGCTGACGCCCTGGTTTGCCTGATAGACATAACGCAACCGATCACTATGCCGCTTGAGGGCCTCGCCTGTGCCATCAGGCGAACCATCATCCACCACGATCAGCTCCCAATCCCCATAGGTCTGTGCAAAAACGGATTCCACGGCCTCCAGCACAAAATCCTTTCTGTTATAGGTGGGGATGATCGCCGACACTCGTGGCATATTTCTCTTGTATCGTTCGCTTATTCTTATGCTACTGACAGGAGCGGGATACGGGGACTTCATGAATAAATGATATTCAAGGTATAAATAAGCTGCCCGCCGAATCTCGTTTCGTTCGAAGTTGTTATCATGATTTCGAGATGATGAGGTCCACAAACTTCCGTTTTCGGATATCGACCAGACCCCTATCGGTCAGCCGCAGATATGGCAGGCCGGTGAAAGGCAAGGTCTGCAGGGTGACGAAAGGACGATTGATTGTACACCCCAGTGTTCTGCACCCCTCCTGTACCTCGGCCATCTGCTGGGCGATCTGCTCCAGAGGCAAATCGGAGATGATCCCACAAATGGGCATGGGGAATTCAGCGATTACCCGCTCATCCTCCACGACAACAAATCCCCCTTGGTGCTCCAGAAGGCGGTTCACAGCAAAAGCCATCTCCTGCTCCGTCGCCCCTATAGCCAAGATATTGTTGGTATCCCAGATAAGACTGGTAGCCACCGCTCCCTTCCTGATACCCAGACCATGGACAAAACCCATGGCGTGCCGTGGTTTTCTGCTGTGTTTAAAGATGTGGGCCATCTTTATGATATCCTGCTCCGGTTGAGAAGGCAGATTACCGTTATGGGCGAAGATTTCAGCCTGCATCTCCCTGGTAATGGTGTCATTAACAACCTCAACCACCCGTATCCGAGCCGTCGTCACGTCCTCAACGCTAATGCGAAAGTCGTCTTCGCGTACTGCTTGCAGGGTAAAGGTATGGTAGGCCTTATCAGGATAGCGATACCGAACAGGTTCGTCGATTAATTTCCCATCCTTTGCCACGACAATGCCGTCTTTGATCACCTGCCTAATATGGATCCCTTGCAAATCGGATACAAGGAGAAGATCGGCAACCTTGCCCGGAGCGATCCCGCCCAAATCCCGCAAGCCATAGTAATCAGCAGGATTGATGGTGACCATTTGGATAGCAACGATTGGATCAAAACCTGAGGCAATGGCCCTCCGCACCAACGCATCCATACACCCCTCGGGGATCAACATCTCCGGGTCGGCAAGATCGGTACAGAGCATCATCCTCCTCAAATCCAGCCCCCGGTTTTTGATTTCCGATATGGCCTCAAGCTCCCGCCTGATGGAACCCTCCCGAACCATCACTCCCATTCCCAAACGTAGCCTTTCGAGGGCTTCCTCTACAGTGGTGGCCTCATGACATGATAAGGTCCCTGCGGCACAGTAAGCAATCAGTTTGTCGCCACGGGCGCCTGCCGCATGCCCCTCGCGCGTCTTGCCTAATCTGTGCGCAAGGGCATACCGTTCGATGGCTCGTTGGTCTAGATCGATAACCCTAGGCCAATATGTCTCGCCTATCCCTAAAACGAGATCTTTTTTAATCACTTCTTGAAAATCATCCAACGAAAACCCTTTACTGGTCTCAAACTCAGGAAATGGCGGGATCATGGAGGGAGCCAGTATATATATTCTGAGGGGAAGATCGCGGGTGTCCTTAATAAACCAGGCAACACCATTCTTGCCTTCGGCATTGGCTATCGCAGACGATTCAGTGACAGCAGTGGTATTACCATGAGGGACGGCATAACGGGCGTATTCAGCGCACTGAAATATAGAGTCGAGATGGGTATGAGGATCGATGAACCCCGGCGTTATATGCATCCCCCGGGCATCAATAACGTGGGTACTATCCCCAATCAAGTGGCGGAGATCCTCGCCCACTGAGACGATCTTTTTGCCTTTGACGCCCACAGAGCAGTTCTCCTGCATCTCTCCTGTGTAGACGTTGGCCAGGGTCCCGTTAAGGATAATAAGATCGGCCTTATCTTCCCCCAGGGAGGTCCTTATGAGACGTCTTAACTCTTGAGTTTCTACCTTTTTTCCATTCACGCCGACCTCGTGGGACAAACATGCAGGAAGGCACATTGTATCACTTCTAAAAGAACTG
Source organism: uncultured Thermodesulfobacteriota bacterium (assembly GCA_964354505.1). GTDB lineage: Bacteria > Desulfobacterota > B13-G15 > B13-G15 > RBG-16-54-18 > RBG-13-52-11. The sequence goes on along the minus strand of CAYHAB010000100.1, from coordinate 10,655 downwards.
GGGAAGGAAAATGGCACCCCTTGAATAATCGATGGAGAATGGATATACTCAATAGCGCGAAAATCAAGCGAAGGAGCTGCACTATGAATCAAGAAAACGAATTGAGAAGATTTTCCGGCGCCTCGAAATATGTATTGGACGATGAACTGGCCGAAATTGTCAACATCTCCATAGCCCTGGAGATGCCCCTCTTGCTCAAGGGCGAACCCGGCACAGGAAAGACCATGCTGGCGCACGCCATTACTGAGGCCCTCGACATGAGGCTCATTGTCCTGAACGTCAAATCGAGCATGAAGCTCATCGAGGCCCTCTACCAGTACGATACCCTAACCCGATTGAATGACAGCCGATTTGGAGATTCTACGAGAGACGTCAGTAATATTGAGGAGTACATCAGGATGGGTAAGATCGGACAATCCTTTGTCTCGGATGAACGGGTCGTGCTCCTCATAGACGAGATCGATAAGGCCGATACCGATTTTCAGGACGATATGCTTGATATCCTCGACCAAATGCAATTCGATATTATCGAGATCGACAAAACCATCAAAGCGAAATACCGGCCCATCGTGGTCATTACGTCCAATGCCAAAAAGGACCTCTCCGATCCCTTCCTTGGACGTTGCAACTTCCACCACATCGCCTTCCCTGAGTCGGATATGATGAAGAATATCGTCCAGGTGCATTTCCCCGATATCGACAAGGAACTCCTCAACAGCGCCGTACAGGCCTTCTACCGCCTTCGGGAGGTCAAGGAGATCGAGAAAAAACCCGCTACGAGGGAGCTCATCAACTGGATCAGGGCCCTGCGGGCTGATCCCGACTTTCGGGTCAAGGATCTCATCAAAGGGAACATCCCTTATTTGGGGGTCTTGTTTAAGAAAAGCCCTGATTATGCCGTTGCCCAGAAAGTGGTGAACCACTTCAAGATCTAAGAGGTGGCTGCCCGATGTTCGTCGATTTCTTCTATACCTTGCGTAAAGTAGGGATACCAATCACCCCGACTGCCTTCCTGCGGCTGCACAAGGCCTTGAACATGGGGCTCGTCAACTCCGTCGATGATCTTTACATCGCGGCCCGCTCCATCCTTGTGAAGAGCGAGAGGTACTTCGATCTCTACGACCAGGTCTTTGCTCATCAGTTTCAGGGCGTTGAGCTCAAGGAACCGGATGAGCATGAATTGTCGGAGATAGCCCAGGCCCTCCTGGACGAGTGGTTAAAGGACCCCCGCCTCCTGGCCGACACCCTCGGCATCGATGAATCTGAGCTTGGAAAATTGAGCCCGGAGGAGCTCATCAAGTACTTTCTCGAGCGACTCAAAGAACAAACCGAGGCCCACCATGGGGGGAAAAAGTGGATCGGCACCGGCGGGACCTCACCGGTGGGGCACTCCGGCTATCACCCGGGCGGTATGAGGATTGGGGGGATATCCAGGAATAAGTCTGCCGTCAAAGTGGCCATGGAAAGAAGATATCGGGACTACTCCCAGGAAGCCCCTCTGACCCAGTCACAGATGGGTGAGGCCTTGAAGCGGCTGAGACATATGACACCTGTTGGCCCCAAGGACAAGATCAACATAGACAAAACTATCTACCAGACCGTCAAGAATGCCGGTGAGATAGAGATCGTCTTCGATCGAAGACTCAAAGACCGCCTTAAGGTCATCCTAACCATCGACAACGGCGGATGGTCCATGGATCCCTACGTCAACGTGCTACAAACCCTCTTTAATTACGCCCGATCTCAGTTCAAGGATCTCAAGAACTTCTACTTCCATAACACAATCTATAAATATCTCTGGGAAGACCCCCGCCGGCATAACAAGCCTTATCCTATTGAAGAATTGGTTCGGTTTGATCCGGAGACGAGATTTGTCATCGTCGGCGATGCCAGTATGGCCCCCTTTGAACTCATGGCCAAGAATGGCTCCATCTATTTTGGAGAGCGAGAGCCGTCAGGTAAACCGAGCATTGAGCGACTGCGGTTCATAGCCAAGACCTTCCCCCACACCGTCTGGTTAAATCCCATGCCCGCTTATGAGTGGCAATACACGTACACCATTGGAGTGATCCGGGAACTCTTTCCTATGTTTGAGTTGACCATCGATGGGCTGGAAAAGGCGGTGGCCCATATGATGCGCAAGAATTGATAGCAGCCAACCTCAACGGACAAACCCAGACCGCCATTTCCCTGCGCAATTCTGACTGTCTCGCTTAACGTTCCCGATCTGTTTGCGAATCAAGAAAATACGAAGTTTCTGATTGCTCTTTCGCGAAAGAATTGACGCAAAATGTTACGAAGGTTCATCCACTGTCCGCATTGACCAAGGTGATGACGGTCACTTCAGGGGGTGAAAGAAAACGGATGGGCGGCCCCCATGTACCGCTACCCCTGCTCACATAGAGAGTGGAGTGGCGGGGCAGATGCACCAGCCCCGCGTCGTAGGGAAAGAAGAGCTTGGAGAAGTAGTTGAAGGGGAAGATCTGTCCTTTATGGGTGTGTCCTGAAAGCTGCAGGTCAAAGAGACCCAAGACCTCTTTTTCTACTACCGGTGGATGCTTTAAGAGCAGGGTAAAGCGTCCACGGGATAAACCAGCAAGGAGAGCCCGCTCTGATGCTCCATGCAAGAGGCCAAAGCGACTCCCCGTTGGGTCATCAACGCCGACAATCGTCATAAACCCCGCCGCATCCTGGGCCTCTCCCCTCAGCATAGTAAAACCCGCCTCCTCTATAAAATTCACCGCCTGGTCAAGGCCAGCATAAAATTCGTGATTTCCCGTCACGGCAAACTTGCCGTATGGGGGGTTAACGTCTTTCAAAAGATCGGCGAGCTTCCCAAGGTTATCGATCTGCCCGTCCACCAGGTCTCCGGTTGATACCAGGATATCGGGTTGCGCCCGCTTGACCTCTCTGAGGATCTTCTTCAGCCTCCCCTCTCTCACGATAAGTCCCACGTGGACATCGGAGATCTGTACGATAGTGAGCGTGCCGACCTCGCGTGGGACCTTGGGGCTCGTAATGATCACTCGTTCGCCGCGAATGGAGCCGGCCTCAAAGAAGCCGTATGATGCGGTGGCCACCGTAAGCAGGAAAGGAATGAAAAAGGCATGGCGTGGCGAAGGGACAAGAGATGACAGATTCATCCGAAACATCATTCCTCCTGCTGAGATAAGAAGACGGTAGAGATCAACCAAAATTGAAGAGGTGCAAAACAGAAAGATCAAGCCCAACCAGGTATATCCGATGTACGAGAGGAGGCGGGCGAAAAACTCCCATGCATATCTTTCGGATACGCGCACCAGAAGTGGCGCACTAACCATCACGACCATAAAGAGTATGAGAACAATAGTGCTCCCCATCCCCACGGTAAAAGCGCCCTTGATCTTGAAGAAGAGGTACAAATGGAGTGAGCTATAAAGGAAGAAAAAGGTGAGCAAAAAAAGATTCATCGCAATCCCTCTCTTCGTCCGCACCGGTGCCACTTTGGTTTCGCACTAATAACCCACCAAAGATATGATAATATATTATACCATACGAACCCTTCTCCCTCAATAAAAAGGCCTTAGCTGTATATAAAAGCACTCAGTAGGAACATTAAGTTAGGATAAAACATAAAAAATGTATAATATGTTCTAAATTTTATTCAAGGAAGCATCTACCAACCAAGAGGCAAAAGCAAAAACAAGGATACGGGCAAGGTTATCCTCCTTATCTTACAAGATGGGCAGAAAAGCTCATCAGATAACTATGTTGAAAAGATGTTCATAATAAAAAGGACAAGACCAAATTTCAAACTATTATGTCCAGAAAGCTCAAAAAATTATTTACATATTGATTTTATTGAAACATTATACTGCCTAAAAATTAGGCAGTAAAATGTTTCCTTTATGATATAAGCGTCTTAGATACTTTTTCAATGCTTTTTCCACAGGTTTTAAACAACTATCGTTGATTAATTCGCATTGCTGCTTGCCTCTAATGATCCTCGTCCCCTTGACCTCAACCCAATATTGTTTGATATATTATTCAACAAAATTGAATAATAACACCTGATCATTTTTCAAGGAGTAATCATGCGCATCCGGCAACCGGGAAAGATCCATGAGCGTCTGTGGCTCTTAGGAAGCGAAGAATCGTGTGTCTATCTCTGGGAGGGAAACAATGAGTCCATGATCATCAACGGAGGCATGAGTTACCTGGTGCCTGATCTGCTCCGGCAGTTCAAAATTTTTGGAATAGATGAGACGCAGATAAAAAAAATTCCTCGTCCTCCACTCCCACTTCGATCATGTGGGTATTGTCACCTTTTTCACGCGTCGTTATCCCACGGTAGAGGTCTATGCATCGGCACGATGCTGGGAAAGCTTCCAGATGTCTAAAGCCATTGACACCATCAATGACTTCAGCCGCAACGTTGCTAAACGGATGAGAAAAGAAACGGCACACGCCACATACGAACACGAATGGCGAGATGATATCGTGGGGGCCACAGTCTCCGAAGGGGATCGAATCGATCTGGAAGCCCTCGTGGTACAAATTATCGAAACGCCGGGGCACTCCTCATGCTCCCTCACCGCCTATGTGACCCAGCTCAAGGCACTCTTTGCCTCGGATGCTGGTGGAGTCCCCTACAAAGATATGATCATCGCCCTTGGAAATTCCAACTTCACACAGTTCCAGCACAGCCTTCAAAAACTCAAGGACCTCGATACGGATTACGTCTGCGCAGATCACTATGGGTATGTAGCTGGAAACGAGGCTCGTGGTTTTATCCGACAGGCCATCGAGGCCGCGCGGCAGGCGCGCGTCTCCCTGGAGGAGGCTTACCTAAGGACAGGGGATGTTGACGACGCCGCTAGAGACTTTACCGATGACTTCTATCGGAAGAATCCCGACTACTTCCTCCCAACCACAATCTTTCAAGGGGGTATCCCGGCAGATGATCCGCCACCTCGCCGAAGTCATGAAATAAGGGAGAGCGGACATCAAGGAAAAATTATAAGGCGCGGTCGTACATATCGTCCATCAATCCGCAACCACTGCATTCAACCTGCCCGTCCGGTATCCTTCCAAATCAAGGGACACCCGTTTAAAACCTATCGCACCGAGTTGACGCGAGATATCATCGCGGAGATCGAAGACTCTTTTTACCTCATCCCCAGCGACCTCGATGCAGGCGGTATCTGCGGAAATCAGGCGGACCCTGACCAAGCTAAAACCGAGGTGACGCAGAAAGGTCTCTGCTTCCTCGATCATCCGCACCTTGTCAAGGGTAATGGACTCGCCGTACGGGAACCTCGTGGCAAAACAGGGGGAAGAGGGTCGCTCAAATCCAAGGATCGCATACTCCTTGGAGTATTTGCGGATCGCATCCTTGGTAAATCTGAGTTCTCGCAAAGGGGCCCGCACACCCATTTCCTCCTCCGCCTTAATCCCAGGGCGAAAATCTGATTCGTCGCTGGCATTGGTGCCGGTGAACAGGGGGTAACCATCAGGGGCATTCTCCACCATGACATTGAGGAGCTGTTTCTTGCAAAGATAGCACCTCTGGGGAGGGTTTGAGATAAAGCGTTCATCATCAAGGATAAAAGATCCATCAAGCAGGAAGTGCCTGATCCCTTTCCTATGACAAAATTCCTTGGCGAATGTCACCTCCCACAGGGGGGTCAGAGGAGATTGCACTGTCACGGCCAGCACGTTACCTTCACCCAGAACTCTGGCGCTCGTGGCCACGAGGAAGGTGGAGTCCACGCCCCCTGAATAGGCGATGGTAGCCGTACCAAGCTCTTTAATATAATCTTCCAGCACCCCTATAGCACCTACCCTCCCCTCGCCTTTGACTCCTTGTAGATACACCGATCCATGACGGCCCTCAATCCCCCTTGTTGGGCCCGCTGGAATGCCTTGGGGTTCACGATCCCCTCCTGCATCCAGATGGCCTTTACCCCCTTTGCTATCGCCTCTTCGACTATGGGCAACACCTCTTCTGGTCGGCGGAAGATGAGGGCGAGATCAATGGGCCCCGGAACCTCACGTAAATTTTGATAACACCGCTGGCCATGAATTTTCGCAACCCCTGGCTTTATCGGTATGACCTCATACCCCTTCTCCAACAGGAACTTCATGATGCGATAACTGGGTCGGTCTTCCTTTGGGGACGCGCCGAACACCGCAATCCTCTTGCAGTTTTCCAATATCCACTCTATATCATCTGAAGAAGAAGGGGTTTCCTCAACTTTTATTTCATCGCCCACTATGACTTCACCTCCTTCAAGCACCGCTGCGAAAATCCCCTTTTCCTGCATAATACAGTTGCCCAATTGATAATAGATGGAGCATCGAGACGGGCAGACTTTCCCTCGTTGGGTTATCTTGATCCGGACGCCTGCACCAATGATCAACACCGTTCCTTCCGGCAGCTCGAGGATATCGAGCCCCGCGGTATCGATATTTTCGCCATATCCGCCATAGGGGACCCCTCCCAGGGCCTCGCAAGGCAGAAGGCTCACATCCCTGCCAGGGGTCCCCGCATGGACATCCCCCACAATACCCCACCCATGCCTCAGCACTGCCTTTCCCTGCACCGGACTCTTGCTTTGCCCCTTTGTGTCGCTGATGTTTATGGAGGTTATTGACCCCTTCAACGGTTGTCCCCCTTGGCCTTGAGGTCAGTTGCCGTTTCCACCCTCCCCTCACTCAGCTCATTCATCCGCTCCTCGAGCTCCCTCACCCGCTTTGTCATAAGATCGAGAACTTCCTTGATGGGGTCATGGATCAGGTGGTGATTGAGATCTACGGGATCCTTCATCAGATGCCTCCCTGCCGGTTTTGCGGGAATTCCTATCGCCGTGGTATAGGGGGGGATATCGGTCACGACCACTGAGCCAGCACCTATCTGACATCCCTCGCCGATATGAACGGGGCCGAGGATGATCCCGCCAGAGCCGATAACCACCTTGTTTCCAATGGTGGGGTGCCTCTTTCCTTTTTTCACCGAGACACCCCCCAAGACCACCCCCTGATAGATGGTCACGTCATCGCCGATCTCAGAGGTCTCGCCGATAACAACTGCGGCACCGTGATCAATAAAGAACCTCTTGCCGATCCGCGCACCAGGGTGAATCTCCACGCCGGTGATCAGACGATTGATGTGAGACAAAAAACGGGCGACAAATAAAAATCCCTTGCTCCAGAGAACATGATCAATGCGATGAAGCCAGATCGCATGTAACCCTGGATAACAGAAGATGACCTCCCCCATGCTTCTCGCCGCCGGGTCCCGTTCAAAGACCATCTGCACATCTTCTCTGAGCCTGCGAAACATCCCCTAGTCCTCCAGCAGGGAGAGATAACGCTCCCCTGTGTCCGGAAATACGACGACGATGGTTTTGTCCTTTACCTCTGCATCCACCCGCTGTGCGGCCATCATGGCCGCTCCCGAGGAGATACCCACAAAAACCCCCTCTTCCCGCGCCAACCTCCTGGCCATTCCCTTGGCGTCGTCGGTCTTCACCTGGATGATGCGATCGATGAGCCCTTGATCTAACACTGCGGGGATAAAGCCTGCCCCTATCCCCTGTATGCCATGAGATCCCGGCTCCCCTCCCGAAAGCACAGGGCTCTCCACGGGCTCGACAGCAACGATCTCCACATCCGGTTTCCGCTCCTTGAGAAGACCCCCCACACCGGTTATGGTGCCCCCCGTGCCGACTCCGGCCACGAAGATATCCACCTGCCCATCGGTTGCCTGCCATACCTCCTCGGCGGTGCAGCGGCGATGGATGGCCGGGTTGGCCGGATTCACAAACTGCTGCGGCATAAAGGCCTTGAGCTCTTTGGCCATCTCCTCTGCCTTCCTTATCGCCCCCCTCATGCCTTCGGCGGCAGGCGTCAGGACTATCTCTGCACCGAGTATTCGCAGGATCTTTCTCCGCTCGATGCTCATGCTCTCGGGCATGGCGAGGATCAACCGATAGCCACGCGCCGCGCAGACAAAGGCAAGGGCAATGCCGGTATTACCGCTGGTGGGCTCTACAATGGTCTCACCCGCCTTAATGATCCCCTTCTGCTCCGCATCCTCAATCATCGCCAGGCCAATCCTGTCTTTTACGGAGGAAAGGGGGTTAAACATCTCCAATTTGGCGAGCACGAGATTTGCTCCCGTCACGAGACGGTTGATCTTGACCAACGGCGTTGCGCCGATCAGGTGAGTTATATCAGAAGCATAACGCATTTCTCTCCCCCTGGTTGATACGATAACTCTTCAACGCTTTATGACCATAAATGAATGAGGGATTCTAATGCCCCCTGTCCCCCTGCGCCAGAGACGATAATGTGTATATCATTCGCATCGGTACAAAATTTAAAGTCTTCCCTCCATGGCCTCATAGGGGCACGCCTTGACACAGAGCTCGCAAGCGACACACTTATCGGCGATAAATTCCACCTCCCACTTGGCTTGGTTCAAGACGAGTGCATCCGAGGGGCATATGGCCACGCAGACACCGCAATGGACGCAGAGATTGTCCTTCCTCGTGATGTCCCTGCTCAAGTTTTCGATCTTTATGTTTAATTCCTTGAGATAATCGAGCGCCTCTTGCACCTCCTTTTTTCCACCCAGCAGTTCTAAAACGAGCAGCCCTCCCTCCGGGGGGGCTATGGAGGCTTTCAAGATATTAAACTCCAGGTTATACTTTTTGATCGTGTTGGAGATGATGGGTTGACCCACCAACTCCGATGGAAAATGTAATACTACTCTTCGCGAGATCATCGCTTTCTCCTCATCTCTCTATCGGCCTCTCTTGAAAGGCCTTGAAACGTATTCCTGATTCTTTTCCCGGGAGTGTCTCTACAGGTTCGGTCAGAATAAACTCCCCTTTTTCAATCCAGCCCTTTAAGACCTGGGCGATTTCCCGAGCCTTGAAGAAGCTGGAGATAGGGCCGGTAGGAACCTCTTTGTTACCAATGGTTATGCTGCCGCTCCTAAGATCCTTATAGCTGACCTCCCCCAGAATATCGGGATTTGCCTCAGGATAGGCCGTGCTGTAATCCACGATGGGGGCCAGTATGTCTTCATCAGCAACAGAGGTGAAGAAGGCCATGTCCTCATCGAGGATAGGGATAGGTATTCCGATCCCAACGCCGAGGCTGGTTCCATAGCCATACATGCTCACCCCCCTCAAGTAGCGGGCATTCATCCCCTTCAGATCCCCGATCACACAGAGGGTCCCCGCCGGCCTCCTGGGTACATCGCGCTCCGTGCGGGGGACAGAGGGATTATGCTGGGTCCCTTGCCATGATACAAACCCCACACCCCCTCCCAAAAATATGCGCGTCCCTATCCCGATAGTCCGGTAGAGGGGATCATTTAAGAGCGGTGAGAGAACTCCGGCACTGCAGTAATTGGCGTTCCCCAGCCTCGGCTTCAATATCCCCAGATAGGTGAAGATGGCCTTATCGGAAAGATTCACCGCCACATTGTAGTTCTGGTAGGCATTGCGCATATTGAACAACACCGCCTCATTAACATCCTTTATATTCAGCCAGCTCCTAAGCTCTCGGCGGGGGTAACAATCCGTTCCGTAGGCAGAGGCCTCCAATTCGATATCCTTCCCCGCAACGAATTCCTCGATGACATGTCCGCCTCCATATCGAAACCAACCGGGATGGATCTTGTTGCGTGGATCATCGTCGGGGAGCCCGGTGGCCCCGAGACAGATATCTACAGCGGCAAATCCCGTATAGGCGGGGACTCCATTGAGCCGACACGTGCCACCCCCTATTTTTATCCGCGGCTTGGTATGCCCTACATTGAGATACATACCACTCGAACACATGGGGCCAAAAGTCCCTGTAGTCACTACATCAACCTCGCGGTAGGCTTTTTCGACACCTTTTTTCTTTACGATGCCGGTCATCTCTTCGGCAGTCACCACCACTGCCTTGCCTGCCTTGATCTTTTCGTTTATCTCCTGAATGGTCCTTGGCATACTGATTATCTCCTTTCTACCTCACAGGCGCCGCGCGATAGCTTACCCCTTCTGATACATATCCTCAAGCTTCACTTTCGTAAGGTGCTCCCCTTTTTGCCCCACAAGGGGGACATACTTCTCAATCGCTCCGCTATCTTCGGGAGGACCTCGATGACTTTATCCACATCTTCCTCCGTATTAAATTTATTAAGGCTTAGACGCAAGCTTCCATGGGCAACTTCATGGGGAAGGCCGAGGGCCAGCAGGACATGGGAGGGATCAAGAGAACCGGAGGTACAGGCAGACCCAGACGAGGCGCAGATCCCCTCAAAGTCGAGGCTGATCAAGATGCCCTCCCCCTCTATACCCTTGAAGCAGCAATTGAGGGTATTGAAGAGTCTTTGCTCCGGATGCCCATTGACAATCACCTCGGGAATTCGTTCCATGATCCCTTGTTCCAGTTTGTCTCTGAGGGCGCGGATCCGCCTCTCATTTTGAGCTAACTCTGCGCGGGCCACCACAGATGCCTTGCCGAGCCCTATGATCCCCGGGCAATTTTCCGTCCCGGCGCGGCGATTCCGCTCATGGTGCCCCCCATGCACCAGGGGGTCTATCGTTACCCCTGTGCGCGCATACAAGGCGCCGATACCCTTGGGGCCATACATCTTGTGCCCGGAGAGGGAA
>CAYHAB010000099.1:0-4400 GCA_964354505.1 uncultured Thermodesulfobacteriota bacterium | reverse complement strand
CGACGATAAACTTTCCCTAATTCACCAAGCCGCCCGCGCAGAGTTCGACCAGATTCAAGGTGCGATGTATCAGGAACGCATGAACTGCCTTGGGGACCGTAGGTTTTGCTCACTGGCCGGCGCCCAATGGGAAGGCCCCCTAGGCGATCAGTTCGAGAACAAGCCCAGGTTTGAGGTCAACAAGATCCACATGGCGGTCCTTCGGATCATTAACGAGTATCGCAACAACAGAATCACAGTGAACTTCTCTTCCAAAGAGGGAGAAGAGTACGACAAGCTCGCAGACACCTGTGCCGGACTGTACCGCGCTGATGAACAGGATTCAGGCGCCGAGGAAGCCTATGACAACGCCTTTGAAGAGGCTGTAATGGGTGGGTTTGGGGCGTGGAGACTAAGGACTGAGTATCAGAACGAGGAAGACCCCGAGGACGACAAGCAGCGGGTGTGTATTGAGCCAATCTTTGACGCTGACACTAGCGTTTACTTCGATCTGGGTGCAAAGAGACAGGATAAGGCAGACGCCAAGCGGTGTTTCGTGCTCACCAGCATGACTCGTGACGCCTACAAGGCCGAGTACGACGACGACCCCTCTACCTGGCCCAAGACGATTACCCGCTCCCAGTTCGACTGGTACACGCCGAGTGTTGTGTACGTCGCTGAGTACTACAAAGTCGAAGAAGTCTCTGAACAGATTAGGATCTATCAGGATTTCAACGGTAAAGAAGAGTCGCTCAGGCCCGAGGAACTCGACAAAGAAGAAGAGATGCTCGCGACTGGTTGGAAGGAAGTTCGGCGCAAGAAGATTAAGACTCGTAAGGTCCGCAAGTACATCATGTCTGGGGCCAAGATCCTTGAGGACTGTGGGTACATTGCCGGCAAGAACATCCCGATCATCCCTGTGTACGGAAAGCGTTGGTTTGTGGACAACGTAGAGCGGTGCATGGGCCATGTGCGCCTTGCCAAGGACGCTCAACGCCTCAAGAACATGCAGTTGTCCAAGCTGGGCGAGATCAGTGCGCTCTCTGCGATGGAGAAGCCTATTCTGGTCCCTGAACAGGTAGCCGGCCATCAGTTGATGTGGGCCGAGGACAACCTTAAGAACTACCCGTACCTGCTCATTAACACGCTTACTGACGCCAACGGGAACCCCATCATCGGTGGTCCTGTGGCCTACACTAAGCCCCCTTCCTTGCCTCCCTCTATGGCTGCCCTCCTTCAGCTAACTGAAGTAGACATGCAGGAGATTCTGGGCTCCCCGGGGCAGGGAGACAAGATGGTCAGTCACCTGAGTGGTAAGACCGTCGAACTCATCCAGCAGCGTCTCGACATGCAGACCTTTATCTACATGTCCAACATGGCAAAGGCTGTGAAGCGTTGTGGCGAAGTTTGGTTGTCTATCGCCCGGGACATCTTCATCGAGGAAGGCCGCAAAATGAAGACCGTTCACGAGTCTGGTAAGATGGAGCCCATCGAGTTGCTTAAGCCTGTAGTGAATGAAGAAGGCGAGATCGAGTACGAAAACGACATGTCTAGTGCTGAGTACGACGTTGTCGTCTCTGTTGGCCCCAGCAGCTCCACCAAGCGGCTTGCGACTGTCCGGGCGCTGACTGACATGATGACGATGACCCAAGATCCTGAGATGACCCAGGTGCTCTCTGCTATGGCGATGCTCAACATGGAAGGCGAAGGGATCAGTGACGTGCGCGAGTACTTCCGTAAGAAGCTCCTGATGATGGGTGTGCTCAAGCCTACAGAGGCAGAAGCGCAGGAGATGGCGGCAGCCGCCCAGAATGCCCAGCCTGACCCACAGGCGCAGTACTTGCAGGCAGCCAGTGAAGAGGCCATCGCACGGGCTTCTAAAGCGCAGGCAGACAGTATTCTCGCTGTGGCTAAGGCTGAAGAGGCGCGGGCCAAGACGACTGAGACGCTTTCCAAGGTGAGCACAACCGATCAGGACCGCATTTTTGCGCTTGCTGACCGCTTGACTCAGCCCGCCCAGCCAATGCAATAGTGAATTTCTATTGCGTTGAGATAGTTTTAGACTTATGAATAGCACCACACCGGCAGACGATAAAGCAACAGAAGAAGTATCCGATAAGATCGAAGTCGTAACAGAGGCTGTAGAAAATACGGAGCCTGAGAAAACTGAAGATCCCGGAGACGAAACTGTAGTTACTATCGCAGGGGAATCGCCACCCCAGGAAGAGGAAGAGAAGCAGGCGCCCGAATGGGTGCGTAACCTGAGAAAGAACTACCGAGAGTTGCAGCGTGAGAAGCGCGAACTTGAGGAAAGACTCAAGGCGGTTAATCCAACAGCAGAGCAAATTCCTGTTGTTACTGGAAAGAAACCGACACTTGAGGACTGTGATTACGATTCAGATAAGTTCGAGAACGAACTTGCTGACTGGTTTGAACGTAAGCGGAAGTCTGAAGAGACTGAAGCGCAACAGAGAGCCAAACAGCGGGAGGAACAGGAATCTTGGCAAAAGAAGTTGGAAGGCTATACCCAGTCTAAATCTGGACTAAAAGTTTCTGATTTTGAAGACGCCGAGGAGACTGTTCTCGAAACTCTGAATGTTACTCAACAGGGAATCATTCTTCAGGGTGCTCAAAACCCGGCAATAGTTGTGTATGCTTTGGGCAAGAATCCAAAGAAAGCAAAAGAACTGGGCGAGATTACTGATCCTGTTAAGTTCGCCTTTGCTGTAGCAAAACTTGAAACCCAATTGACTGTGACCTCTCGAAAACAAGCTCCTCCTCCTGAAAAAAAGATTAACGGAAACGGGAGTCTTGACTCGTCTAACGCTCAGTTAGAACGGTTGCGTGAAGAAGCGTCACGCACCGGCGACATGACCAAAGTAATCGCTTTCAAACGTCAGTTAAAAAACCAATCCTAAGTTATGGCTAATGCATTCAGTAAAGAAGAACGGGTAGCCTTTGAAAACCTCCTTGAGGGGTTCCAAGATGCCCTTGTCCTGTCCCGCAACGTCTCGATCTACACCACGGATCAGACGATGATGGAACGCACCAACAACACGATCTGGCGTCCGCAGCCTTATATCAGCCGCTCCTACGCGGGCACTGATATGACTTCGAACTTCTTCGACTACACCCAGCTCTCTGTCCCTGCGACAATCGGGTTCAACCAGTCTGTTCCTTGGATCATGACTGCGACTGAACTGCGTGACGCGCTTCAGGAACAGCGTTTGGGTGATTCGGCCAAGCAGAAGCTGGCGTCCGACATCAATGTGGCTGTGATGAACGTGGCCTCCTCGCAGGGCACGCTCGTTGTGAAGCGTCTCTCCGCTGCCTCCGGTTTTGATGATGTCGCCCAGTGCGAAGCCATCTTCAACGAGCAGGGTGTGAACTTCGATTCGCGTTACTTGGCGCTGTCCACTCGTGACTACAACGGCATGGCGAGCAACCTCGCTGGTCGTCAGACTCTGACGCCTAAGGCGTTGACCGCTTATGACCGCGCCTTCATCGGCCAGGTTGCGAGCTTCGACACCTTCAAGCTCGACTACGCAAACCGCATCACTGCGGCTGCTGGTGGTGGAAGCATCACGATCAACACGTCGTCCGGTGCGAACGCCTACATCCCCAAGGCAGTGACCTCGTCCCCGACGACCGCTGAGCGCCTCAACGTGGACAACCGTTACCAGACGGTGACCGTGTCGAGCAGCACCAATGTTGTGGCAGGCGACTGCTTCACCATCACTGGGGTGAACGCTGTTCATCATATCACCAAGCAAGACACTGGTCAGCCCAAGACCTTCCGCGTCATCAGCGTTCCTGCTGGTGGCACGACGCTGGTTATCAGCCCTCCCATCATCTCCAACCAGTCTGAGAACGACACCACTGCAACGGCTGAGTACCAGAACTGTGTGGTGAACGTGAAGTCTGCTACCAGTGCCATCGTGTTCCTGAACACTGCCGCAGCTCCTATCAACTGCTTCTGGCAGAAGGACGCTATCGAAATCCTGCCGGGCCGTTATGCGGTTCCTCAGGACGCCGGTGCGAACGTGATGCGTGCTTCCACTGACCAGGGCATTGAACTGGTCATGCAGAAGCAGTACGACATCAACACCATGAAGACTCGCTATCGTCTCGATACGATCTTCGGTGTGGTCAACAAGCAGCCCGAAATGTCCGGGATCATCCTGTTTGGCCAGCCCTAAGGCTTAGTCCTTAATCACACTGGGGAGGGTAGTTGACTCTACCCTCCCTTTTGTGTATTTAATCTGTATGCCACTGAAAAAAGGTTATTCCCCAAAAACAATCTCTAGCAATATCAGCAAAGAGGTTAAGGCTGGCCGGCCTCAGAAACAGGCCATTGCTATTGCTCTGAGCACAGCTCGCAAAGCAAAGATTGCAGCAGGCAAACCAGTTGGAAAGCTCAA
>CAYHAB010000098.1:0-10717 GCA_964354505.1 uncultured Thermodesulfobacteriota bacterium | reverse complement strand
GCCGCGGTAAGGGGATTCGGCGGAGAGGCCGTCTTAACTTCTCCCCTGCATCGTTCAGGCACCGAAAGGGTGGCCGAAGTCGCGGCTGGAATTGATGCGGCCATCATCGTGAACGTCCAGGGGGACGAACCCCTCATCCAACCGGAGGCAATCGACAGCGCCGTCACACCGTTCACACAAGATCAATCGATCATGGTGACGACCTTAATAACGCCGATGGAAGGAGGCGCTGACCTCTTCAATCCCCATGTAGTTAAGGTCGCGGTGGATCATGACGGCTTCGCCCTCTACTTTTCTCGATCGCCGATCCCCTATCCCAAAGAGTTGCTGGGAGAAACAGATGATGACCTGCTGAGAGGATCTAAGCTCATTGCGAAGATAGGCAAGGGGAGATTTCAGGGTTATTGGCAACACATAGGACTCTATGCCTTTCGGCGGGATTTTCTCTTGAAGCTGACTACCCTCCCCCCCAGCGCCCTGGAAAAACAGGAGGGGCTGGAGCAACTGAGAATATTAGAAAACGGGTATAAGATCAAAACCGTTCTGTGCTCCACCCCCTCCATCGGTATCGATACCCCTAAGGACGTAGAGCGGTTTAAGACGCTGATCTAATCTCCTGAAGGATCTCCTGGGTTGCCTTCAAGGGATCAGCCGCATCTCTAATGGGACGGCCGATGACCAAATAATCGGCCCCTGCCTTGATTGCCTCGTGAGGGGTCATCACCCTGACCTGATCATGGTGGAAGCCTTGGTAGGGCCTCACCCCAGGGGTAACTATTACCATATCCTCACCACAGGACTCCCGCAAAGGCTTGATCTCCCAAGGAGAGGCGACCACCCCATTGAGCCCTGCCTGTTGAGTCAGCGAGGCCAGCTGCACGACCTCTTGCTCGACAGCCTGGGTAATGCCCACCGCGCGGAGGTCACTCTCCCGCAGGCTCGTCAAGACAGTCACGCCCAATATCATCGGGATCGGCAGACCATCTTTGTCGGCCGCCTCGCGGGTTGCCTCTGCGGCGGCGCGCATCATCTCCAGACCTCCGAGGGCATGGAGGTTGAACATGGATACCCTGAGCCGTGTCGCTATGGCCGAGGCCTTGGCCACCGTCGCCGGGATATCATGATATTTTAGATCCAAAAAGACCTTGCTGCCCCTCTCCTGAACCATCTCCACTACCTTCGGTCCCATCCAGGTGAAGAGCTCTTTTCCTATCTTGAAACCCCACACCCACCCCCTGAGCTCCTCCACGAACCGCTCGGCCTCGTCCCAGCTCCCCACATCCAAGGCGAAGATGATCGGGTTGGCGGGCTGCAATTTCATTGTCTCTCCTCAAGGGGTAACAATTTAATCCGCACGGTATGTTTTGAGAGGATCATAAAGATCAAATATCACCGTTGTCCAGGGCCTGAGCAAAGATCGCTACCACCTGCGGGTCAAAGTGGGTCCCGCTCTTCCCTGTAATCTCTGCCACCGCTTCGCTTTTGCTCTTTCCTTTGTGATACGATCGCTCATTGATGATGGCATCGAAGACATCTGCCACCGCGATGATCCGGGCCACAAGGGGAATCCCTTCTCTCTGAAGCCCCTCCGGATATCCAGAACCATCATAGTGCTCATGGTGGTATTTGATCCCCGGAACGATGGTTCGCAATTGTTTGATATGCCCTACCACCTCTGCACCGACGCAGGGATGTTCTCTAATAATCTCCAGTTCCTCCACCGTCAACCCCGCACTCTTACCCAGGATGTGATCCGTGATTCCCACCTTCCCTATATCATGGAGAATAGCCGCGAGCGTGAGTTCCCTCTTTGCTTCGGGGGTTAACGGCAGATACTTGGACATCGCCATACAGATCTTCAGGACCCTCTGGGGGTGTCCTCCGGCTCCGGTATAGTTGTCCCTCTTTTCTATGGCCTCTGAGAGGCCTTCGACAAGCTGCATGGCCATCTCGCTTAATTCCCCATACAATCGCGCGTTATCCAGGGCAATGGCTATTTGATCTGCGAGGGCAAGAAAGAGTTCGAGGTCGGCTTGCGTGAACTCACCATCCCGCTTATTGATGCCCTGAATGACGCCGATGATTTCCTCTTTTATCTTCAAGGGGACACAGATGATATTTTTGGTAATGAAATCGGCGGCCTGATCCACCTCCTTGAAAAAACGGGGGTCTTCCTTGGCATGAGAGACGACCAGGGGCTCACCATGCATCGCCACCCACCCTGCGATGCCTTCCCCGATCTTAAGCTGAAACCGCTTCACGATCTCGCCTTTTTCCCCTAAGGCCACTTCAAAAAAGAGGTTCCCTTTTCCATCTTTTAAGAGAAGGGAGCTGGTCTCACAGTCGAGGAGCTCGGTTGACGCTGTTATGGCCCTCCTCTTCACGTATTCAAAATCGAGGGAGGAATTGAGGAGCCCGCTGAGCTTGGTGAGTATTTCTAATTTTTCGCACCGGTGCTCCGCCCTCTTCAGCTCGCTCTTAACCCTCTCAACTTCCTGCTGTGTTTCTGCAGAGGTTATCCGCTCCCTTGTCAACGCGCTCTTCTCCCTCTCAATCCCTCTCGAACGCCTGTAATACAATCTTGTCCTCGGTGAGTCCCACTGTCTTGAAGGCGCAACGCACGACCTTTTGCGCGCCACAGATATTCTCCAGTCGCCACATATTTCCTTCAGGCTTTATGGAACACACCGACTCTAACAGGAGTTCTTCCTTTTTAATCCTTTTCCACTCTGAACCATTATTTCTTCTTCTCTTCTATCTCCCCTGTCATCGGGACGAAGACGACATCCGTAATCCTTTGCTCCGTAATTTCCCCTCCGCTCTTCGTAACCAGCGTCAAGGATTGGTGCAAGGGCTTACTGCCCAAGGGTAAGACAATCCTCCCCCCTTCCCTCAGTTGCTCAACCAGGTGCTCTGGGATTGCCGGTGTAGCGCAGGTTATGATGATGGCATCGAAAGGGGCGTGTTCCGCCCAACCGTAAAAACCATCGCCGCTCTTTACCCACACATTGGTGTAGCCCAGTTCCCGCAGACGCTCTTGTGCCGTGAGGGCTAACTCTTCAATGATTTCGATAGAATAAACTTCCCCGGCCAACTCAGCCAAGACAGCGGCCTGGTATCCCGAGCCGGTACCTATCTCCAGGACCTTATCTTCAGGTTTAAGGTCGAGATGATAGGTCATCAGGGCTACAATGTAGGGTTGGGATATGGTCTGCCCCTCTCCGATGGGGAGGGGGCGGTCTGCATAGGCCATGTTGCGAAACTGTTCTGGGACAAAGAGGTGCCGTTCCACCTTCAGCATGGCCTGCAAAACCCTCTTATCATCGATCCCCCGCCTCTGGATGTCCTCCTTCACCATCCGCTGACGGGCGGCTTGATAGCCATTCTCCTCGCCTCGCTGGGTGGAACAGGTGAGCACAAACAAGGGGAACACCAAGATAATACTGAGCTTAATGAAAGGATACATGATCAATTAAGAGATATTCATCCTTGACGTTGCTGAGGGCGGCAAAGATGTTTCTCTTTATCCTCCTGTCCATCTTGTCCAACTCCCCCAGCAGGTTTTTTATCTGCCCCCTGCGGGTCTTACCGCGCGTGGGGCAACTATCTTGTACCGTGGGAAAATCGCGAAATCTAGCGTAGGCCGCGACCTTTTCCTCGTCGACCAGGGCCAATGGCCTGATGATGGCGAGCTGGCCCCCAAAGAGGACCTGGTGGGGGATCATGGTGCTTATCTCGCCGCAGTAAAATGTATTGAGCAGGAAGGTCTCTATAATATCATCCTTATTGTGCCCCATGGCTACTTTGTTACACCCGAGTTCCTGAGCGGTCTCAAAGAAGACCTTCCGTCTCAGGCGCGCGCAGAGGAAACAAGGGTTTTCTCGGTTGTAATCGCTCTGTGCCAATGGCCCGATCTGGGTCTTTTTGAGGACAAACGCGTACCCGAGATCCCTCATATATCCTTTTAACGACTCAAAATCGCTGCCTTCGTATCCGAGATCGACCGTTACCACCTTTAGTTCATAGTCTATAGGCACCCTGACTCGACGCTCGTGCAGGATGTTCAACATCACGATGCTGTCTTTCCCCCCGGATAGGGCCACCAGTATCCGGTCGCCATCTTCGATCAGGCGATAGTGGTGTATCGCCTTTCCAACCAGCTTTCTTATTTCCCGTTCGATGAAGGTCATCTCTCTTCCAAAGGGCAACCCGTGCAAAGGGGTTTGGTCTTACAAAAGGTCTTCGCTAATTGAACGAAGAGGGCGTGGTATTCCTTGTAGACGGCTACATTCCGGGTAATGCTCCGCATAAACAGGTCTTGGATATCTCCATACGAAGCCTTATCGGTGATCATACCGTGTCGGGATAAAACCCTTTTTGTATAGGCATCGACCACGAAGACCGGCTTTTCACCCGCATAGAGGAGGATACTATCTGCCGTCTCGGGACCGATGCCCTTTACCTGGAGGATCTTTCCCCTCAAGGTCGGAAGGGGTTCTTTGAACATCCTCTTGAGGCTCCCCCCATATTCCCCATCAAGAAAGTCTATCAGGCTCTTTAGCCGTTTAGCCTTGATGTTATAATATCCTGCCGACTTAATGAGCTCTGCTAATCTCGTTTCAACGAGCCCCCTCAAACCCTGAGGCGTCAGCGCTCCTACTCCCTTAAGGTTTTTTATCGCGCGCTCCACATTTCTCCAAGCCGTATTCTGGGTCAAGATGGCTCCTACCATCACTTCGAAAGGAGTCTCAGCCGGCCACCATCCCTGTTTTCCGAAAAAATTCAATAACTTATCATAAATAATTAATAACTCTTTCACAAGAAATCTTTCATCTATGGCCAAAAAAAAGACTAATATAGAGAACGAAAAATTACAACAGGGAAATGAAGCGAACGCCAAGAGATGGAGGCAGGTATTGTGATAATATGGATGAGAAACAAACTCTTTCCGGATGCCTTGGCTGGGAAAGGATTAATTATAGACCACCATCGCCCTGGACGATTGCCCGGACCCCCCACGGGCATTCCAGCAACAGATTCCAATCGCCCCTCCATCGATCGGACCCCGTATCCTGTTGAGGTCCTCCGTCCGGTTAAAAATCGTCGATGAGTTCAGTAGAGTTCCCTTTCTCTGCTCAAAACAGGGAGTTGCCGGCCTTGTGGGGTCTTTAAGAGCGGACGCGCTCGGCAATGGCCTTCGTCAACTCCTCGGGAGTAACAGTAGCGGTGCCCACCTTGCCCACCACGATCCCGGCGGCATAGTTGGCTACAACCGCCGCCTCAGGAAAGTCGCTCCCTGCGGCCAGGGCCAGGGTGAGGGCGCTGATCACCGTATCCCCTGCCCCTGTCACGTCGTAGACCTCTTTAGCAACGGTCGGGACATTGATCACATCTCCCTCCCGCTCAAAGAGCACCATCCCCTCCTCCCCTCTCGTGATAAGGATCGCCTGGCTGGCAAACCGCTCCAGCAAGTTCCTCCCCACCTCCATAAGGGAGCTCTCATCCTTTATCTGCGTGCCTGCGGCCGTCGCCGCCTCTTGACGGTTGGGGGTTACGATGGTCGCCCCTCTATAGAGGCTAAAATTGTTCATCTTGGGGTCCACAGCAACCAATTTCCCATCTCTTCCCTTTCTGTTCATGATGAAATCCATCAAAGCCGGTATGATCAAACCCTTGCCGTAGTCCGAGATAATGATCCCGTCGACCTGGTTCCAGTTCTTATCAATGTAACCAAGAAGGCTCTCCTGACTCTGTGTGCTGATAGGCTCAAGCCTCTCGCGGTCAAATCGGACCACCTGCTGGCTGTGGGCGACCACCCTTGTCTTGACCGTCGTCGGCCTTCCCGCCTGCTCTACAAGCCCTCCCCCGTCGATCTTCTGCTCTGCCAGAAGCGCCTTGATTTTATCCCCCATCCGATCGTCCCCGATCACACCGGCCAGCAAAACCCGTCCCCCTAAGCTATGGACGTTATGTACCACATTGGCAGCGCCCCCCAGCAGGAGGTTCTCATGGGTGACAGCAACCACCGGCACGGGGGCCTCAGGAGAGATCCGGGAGACCGTTCCCCAGATAAACTCATCGATCATGATGTCGCCCACCACCAGAAGGGTGGTCTTTTTAAACTTCTGCACGAGCGTACCGGCGTCAATTCTATCGCTGATCTGTCGTAACATATCTCCCCTCTCGTAAACCTTCATTGGATGGACACAATCTGAGGTGCCAGAGCAAGAGCCGGCAGTAACCCCTCCAGCGCTCACGATACCGCTTCTTCCAGAGCAAAAGGGAATTGGCCATGACCTCTCCAAGGAGGCGCACTATCAACCCCACTTTTAAAAGGGCCGTCTTGGCCCTCCCCCGCCACTTAGTGAATAATCGATATCGGGAACGATAGTATTCAATCTTGGCCTCGGCCTGGGCTATGGAAGCGCTGGCCCCCTGCAGATGGACGATGCGGGCTTCAGGAACAAAACAGACCCGCCAGCCCTTTTCCCTCATCCGAAAGCACCAGTCGGTCTCCTCCATAAAGAAGAAATACCCCTCATCTAATGCTCCCACTTCTTCTAAGGCTTGCCGGCGGACAATAATACAGGCGCCCACCAAGGAATCCACGTCTATGGGGAAAGGATAATCCCGCTCTTTGCCCGGGTACCGGTGGGGGGAGAGGATCCGCAATAGGCGTTTATTGAGTAGTTCCGTTGCCAGCGACGGGAAGGGGGCAATAGAGTTCTGACGGGAGCCGTCTTCATTCATCAGCTGCCCCCCTGCGATGCCCACGTCGGTGTCTTTCTCCATAAAGGCCACAAGGATTTGGACCGCCCTTTCCATGAGCCGGGCGTCGCTATTCAATAGAACGATATAGCTCCCCGCTGCCTGAACTAGGGCCTGGTTGACAGCCCGGGCAAAGCCAAGGTTTCTATCATTGAGGATGAGGTGTACTTGAGGAAAGGACTTTCTGATAGCCTCGGCACTCCCATCCTCCGAGCCATTGTCCACCACAAAAATCTCATACTCATAACCATGAACAGTGTTCACGATGGATCGCAAGGCCTCCAGTATAAGCCCCTTGGTGTTCCAGTTCACCATAATGAATGACAGATCCGCCTTGTTCTCGCGATGCCGGTATTTAGGCTCCATAAGCGGAATCCGCATATCCCAATACCTCACAGACAGGGGCAAAGGAAAACTCCTCCAGTAATCGCTCAACCTTGGGCTGCACTGTATCAAGGTTGTAGTAGAGGGCATATCTCCCCTTCCAGCCCAATCCTAACCGTGGGAGCTCTGTATCCAGCTCCCACGGATGAAGGTAGATGACGGCGGGAACACCTTTTTTGTTTAACCGCCTAATACAATACCGGATAAAGCCATAGGGCAATGTCCTGAGATACAACCCCCCTGAGAAGGGAAGACGAAAGCGCCCTATTTCTATAATGGAGGGCGGTACCTCGATGATCTCGGCCTCTGACCTCCGGTGTATCATGGGATTGGACCGATTGATTCCCCCGAGATAGGCCCTGGCAGGGAGGATGCTGGAGTCGTACTGAAATCCCATATCGGCCAATATCCTCAGCGCCCAGAGGGATTTTTGGGTAATGGACCATGAAGGGGCCCGAAACCCGATGACCTTCCTCCCTCCCATCTCCTCCAGCATGGTCTTCGCCTTCTGGGTCTCGCGCCGAAACTCCTCCTCACTCTGTTCGTATACGAGTCGGTGACAATAGCTATGCAGACCCAGCTCGAATTCATTCTGCCTCAACATCCGCACCAGGCCGGGGTATCGTTCTGCGACCTCCCCGATGACGAAAAAGGTCCCCCGCTGGCCCGCAGCCTTCAGGAGGGAAACAAGCCGCTCTGTCTGCTCGATCACCCTCCCCCCCAGCAACTTCCGCTGCTGCCGGGAGAGGCTCAGGTCGTTTCTGTGGAACGGCTCCTCCACATCAACGGTGAGGATGTTTTTCACCTCATTGGCTCGAACCATACCACCGTCCTGCGCAATCCCTCGCCGAAAGAAACCGGGGGCTCATACCTCAAAAGCCTTTTCGCCTTCTCTATGCTTGCCAGGGAATGTTTCACATCTCCGGGGCGGGTTGCGGTATATTCAACCTTCAGATCCGCGCCCACAATCTCTTTTAGTTCTTCCACCAACTGATTGAGGGATATTTGCCCCCCACACCCCACATTAATCGTCTCACCGGCAGCACTCATGGCCTCACACGCCAGGAGGTTGGCCTGGACCACGTTGGCCACGAAAGAGAAATCCCTGCTCTGCTCACCATCCCCATACACTACAAGGGGTTTTCCGGCAAAGGCCAGGGTGATAAATTTAGGGATCACGGCGGCGTACAGAGAAAGGGGGTCTTGCCGCGGGCCGAAGACATTAAAATAGCGCAGGCAGACCGTCTCTAGGCCATAGGCCTGGTGGAACACCCGGCAGTAGTATTCACCGGCCAGCTTGGATGCGGCATAGGGTGAGAGGGGTGCCGGGAGAAAGTCCTCCACCTTTGGGAGTGAGGGGGAATCACCGTAAACCGAAGAAGAAGAGGCATAGACCACCCTTTTCACGCCGGCATCGCGGGCTGCCATGAGGAGGTGCAGAGTAGCATTGAGATTGTTTTCCGTACTCCCTTTGGGGTCTTCGATGGATCGGGGCACAGAAGGGAGAGCCGCCTCGTGCAGAACAAAAGTGACCCCCTCCACCACCCGTGCGGCCGTCTCCAAGTCCCGGAGGTCTCCCTCGATAAACTCTATCTCATCCATGAGGGGCTGAAGATTCTCACGCTTCCCCGTCGAGAGGTTATCTACTACCCTGACCCGCTCCCCCCTCTTGACCAACTCCTCTACAATGTGGGATCCGATAAAACCTGCTCCACCGGTTACTAGATATAGTGTCTTCATTCTACTCCTTTTCCCTCACCCTGTCTCTCTCCCCAAGGGAGAGGAAAAGCTCTTCTTATCTCTTCCTCTCCCTTGGGAAAACGGATGAGGTAAGGGGAGAAATGATTTCTCAACTCTACGTTTTTCCGCTCCGGCAGAAAATTTTTTGTCTTAAAATCTTATAACAATAGAAGTCGAATCTCATAGTACCCTCACCCACACTCGTCTCGTTCGGGGGCCGTCGAATTCACAGAAGAACACCCCCTGCCAGGTTCCCAACGATAGCCGACCTCCTCTTACCAAGAGGGTCTCTGAAGACCCTACCAAGACGGCCTTAATGTGGGCATCGGCATTCCCTTCCACGTGATGGTAGTGATCCCCGGCTGGTGCAAGCTCGTTCAGCTTGGCGATGATATCAGCCTTGACGCTCGGATCGGCATTCTCATTCACGGTCACCGCGGCCGTGGTATGGGGCACCGCGAGGAGGCAGATCCCCTCGGATACGCCCGATTCCCCTACCACCTTTTCCACCTGCGGAGTGATATCCACCAGCTCATTTCTCGTCTTGGTCTTAACCTGTATCTCCTTGGTGATCATTACCCAATCCCCTTCTCACCGAAGAGTTGCAGGTCTCTGAGCACCCCTTCGAGACCCTTAATCTCCTCGATCTGATAATCTGCCTCGACCTGCTCCTTCTTCCCCACATAGACGGTAGTCATCCCCAAGGCCCTGGCCGTCGCCAGGGTCGGCGGGTGGTCATCCAGCATGAGGCACTCATGCCCCGTGACCCCCAGATATCCCGTCACCTTATGGAAAGATGAAGGGTGCGGTTTAGGGACATAGTCCATAAAGGCGATGTCAAAGATGTGAGAAAAGAAAGGTTCAACCCCCAGAGAGCGGATGACGCGCCGGGCATGCCGCTGTGTGCCGTTGGTGACAATGACCTTTTTTAAGGAGATGCGGGACATCATGCGGGTAAGCACGCTGTCCTCACCGAGGATCCCCTCAACATCCACCTCGTGGACAAATGCCAGATAGTCCTCGGGATCTATCCGATTGTGGCTCATCAATCCGACGAGGGTGAAGCCATAGTCTCGAAGATATCTGCGCCTCAAGGCAGCAGCCTCCGCCTGGGTCAGGTCCAGTCTGATCCGGAGGAACTCCTTGATCCTCTCCTCGATGAGATGAAAGAGCCCACATGACCGCGGATATAACGTGTTGTCCAGATCAAAGAGGATATATCGCGTAACCATCACCTCTCCTCGAGAATATGGCTGATCATTATAGGTCTTTTGCCGGTAATACGCAAGGATGCTGAGGTAGGCTGTCTGAGATAGGCTTATCTCCTTGCATCAACAGGAGAATTATGCTAAAAAGCAGGGCTCAGGAGGTGAGATCGATGAAGCTATCCAAGCGGGCACAAATGATCAAACCCTCCCCTACCCTGGCCATTACGGCCAAGGCCAAGGCCATGAGTGCCCAAGGGATCGATGTCATCAGCTTCGGCGCCGGTGAGCCGGACTTTGACACCCCCCAGCACATCAAGGACGCGGCCATCGCGGCCCTGCAGGAAGGATTCACCAAATATACCCCTGTCGGCGGGACCGATGAGCTTAAAGAAGCCATCTGCACGAAGCTTCAGCGGGAAAATAAGGTGCAGTATCAAAAGGAACAGATACTGGTCTCGTGCGGGGGAAAACACTCCTTTTACAACCTGGCCCAAGCCTTTATCAATGACGGAGACGAGGTGATTATCCCGGCCCCCTACTGGGTCTCCTATCCCCCCATGGTGGAGTTGGCCGAAGGGAAACCGGTGATCGTCGCCACCACCGAGGAAGAGGGATTT
>CAYHAB010000097.1:0-3747 GCA_964354505.1 uncultured Thermodesulfobacteriota bacterium | reverse complement strand
AAAAGAAAGACATTATCACATCCACCGCGGAAGGACAATTGTAAGGGATTGTTTACAAAGGAGGTGCGCACCTGCTATCAATAGAATACCTCGAAAAATCATCGAGCAGGATAACAACGATAAAAATCCCAGCGGAAAACCGATTGACTGTACGCCCATACTATGATAAGGAATAAGAGAGCCAAAAAGTGGCAAGGGAAAGGCCGCGTAAGGTCAAAGGGGACCCCCGTGAGGGGGTTTTTTATGAATCAAGCAGATCCCCCTCTCCCCCAACAGTTGGGGAGAGGGAAAAGTAAAGTGCCAGGGTGCAAAGAGTTATAACGTCTGCAGCGCTTACTGTTATTGTGCTGAGGAAATAGCAATCATGATCGCTATCGTCGACTACGGCATGGGGAATCTGCGCAGTGTCCACAAGGCCCTGGAACAGGTGGGATTGGAGGCGCAGGTGACCTCCGACCCGCGCGAGGTAGTGAACGCCTCTCAAGTAGTCCTGCCCGGCGTAGGGGCCTTTAAGGACTGCATGCGCAACCTCGAGGAATTCCGCCTCCTGGAGCCGGTCATCATGTCCATCGAGGCGGGCAAACCCTTCCTGGGGATCTGCCTGGGTTTACAGCTCCTCTTTGAGGAGAGCGATGAGTTCGGCCTCCACCGGGGGATGGGGGTCCTGCCGGGGAGGGTGACGAGGTTCCCTGCGGGGATCCATGATTTGGAGACCGGCCAGCCCTATCCCATCCCCCACATGGGGTGGAACACCGTGGAGATCAAAAAGGAGACCCCCCTCTTTGCCGGGATCGAGAACAACTCCTTTTTCTACTTCGTCCACTCCTACTACCCCATCCCTCAAGCCCCCGGCGATATTATCGCCGTTACATCCTACGGGATCGAGTTCGCCTGCGCCGTGCAGCACGGAAACATCTACGCCGTGCAGTTCCATCCGGAAAAGAGCCAGAAGAACGGGCTGCAACTGTTGAGGAATTTTGGAAGGATCAAGGATTAAGAGACAATAAGTATCCCCTTGCCTTTTACCTTAATTGAGAGCAAGCTAAGGACAGCTTTACAGACATTAAACAAAGCGATACCTTCCCTCTTCTTGCCCTCGAGGGGGCCACGTGGCCCAGGGATTTCGTACACCCCGTTATAGGAGATAGCACAATCCCTCGATGAAAACGCAGCTGTGAGATAGCGGGCGTGTCGGAAGATCTGTGTCAAGGGAGCGATTAAGTTCATCCTTTGCAAAGGAGGTGCGCGGCGTTGTCGCACCATGAGATGACATTAAGCAGGCTGCACAAGGTCCACGAGGCCATTGATAAAGCCTTCCCGGCTCACCTGGAGCGCTGCCGCGCCTTTCTCCGGCAAAAGAGCATCTCGGCCACTGGCGAGGGAATTATCGAGACCGCCCGGTTGATAAAATCCTTTATCGAAGAGATCGGCGGTGAGGCTATCTTCTGGGAAAATACCGGACACCCCATCGTCTTTGGCCGCCTCGACCGGGGTGCCCCTCGGACCCTCATTATATACGGGATGTACGACGTCCAGCCCGCCGACGAGCCGACCTGGATCAGCCCACCCTTTGCCGCCGAGATACACACCTTGCCGGTGCTGGGGGAGTGCGTCGTTGCCCGTGGGGCCACCAATTCCAAGGGCGCCCTCTGCGGCCTCTTCAATACCCTAAAGACCATTTCGGAATCGGATGAGATCCCCCTCAACCTCATCTTTACCATCGAGGGTGAAGAGGAGGTCGGCAGCCCGCACCTGGAGGCCTTTATCCAGGCCAACAAAGGCGAGCTTGCGGCAGACGGGGTGGCGGACTTTGATTTTTCTCAGGACGCGCGTGGCAAGGTCTCCATGCACCTGGGGCTCAAGGGGATCGTGTACCTCGACCTCGTTTGCCGGGGGGGAAAGGGCGGAGGCCCTACGGAGACATCCCTGCACGGCGCCGACAGCGCCTGGGTTTCCTCGCCGGTGTGGCGATTGATCCACGCCCTCGGTTCGCTGACCGACAATAGGGAAGATATAACGATCCCCGGGTTTTACGACAACGTGGCGCCGCCGAACCCGCAGGATATAGAGATCCTCAAAAAGTTGGCCACGACCTTCGACGAGAAGGCATTCCTCAGGGAGATGAAGAGCATCTGCTTTAAGTACGATTGGCACGGCGTGGACCTGCTCAAAAGAGGGCTCTACTCGCCGATCCTCAACATCGACGGATTTCACGCAGGGTACGGCGGGCCAGGCACCAAGACCATCCTGCCGCGGAGGGCGACGGCGAAGATTGACATCCGCTTCGGCCCGAACATGGAGCCCGAAGAGGTGGTGGAGAAATTGCGACGGTACCTACTCCATCAGGGCTTTGACGATATCGAGGTGCGGGTCAGAGACAGCTACCCGTGGTCAAAGACCGAATTCTCAGAGCCCGTGGTTCAGCGGATGCTCAGGACGTATCGGTTCCACGGGGTAGAGCCTGAGGTGTGGCCCATGGCCACCTGGGCTGCGCCGTACTTTGTCTACTCCCGCATCCTCTCCATGCCGGTGGTGGCCGGCGGACTCGGACATGGCGGCAGACCTCATGTGGCCAACGAATACATGCGTGTTGCAGGATTAAAGGATTTTGAAAAGTTTGTGGCGACCTCCCTCTATTTCATGGCCGCGGAATCCACCCCCCTGGAGGGACAAGGGCAACCCCCACGATCTGTCGAGGAGGACGCCGCCGCGCCTATCGGGTAACCTCATCCCCTCATATTCAGTCATGGATGGACGATGTGTCTCTCTATAATCTATAATTTATTGTCCCATTCAGAGACCAAAACCCTCGCCTTGAGGCAAAGACTTTAGTTCGATCTTTGTCCTAAAAGCTATCGCCTTTAGGCGATAGTAGTTTACTTCCATGACAGGGTCACCACCCCACCGCATCTTTCCGACCTCCACTCTGTTCAGAATTATGAGCGGGCTGTTGTTAAACTCCGTGAGTGAGCCATAAGAGGTTACCATGGGGCAGTTGGTGATGATAGTGAGGAGTGTCCGTGGGATCCATATGGCCGATGGATTCACTTGCCTATTGCATCCCTTCGTCGAAATTGCTAAAAAGGGCTGTAACGGGTGAAGAAAATGAACGTCTTAAAGGGTATCCAACAATACCTTCGATCTTCCACCAAGAGGCAGGTTGCCGTCGCTATTGTTATCCTCCTGCTTCTCGCAGCCCTCATCGCTATCGTCTATCCCCGAATCCGTAACGCTTCGGGAAACCTCCTGCTGTCAGGGACGGTGGAGGTGACCGAGGTGGAGATCTCACCCGAGCTCTCGGCAAAGGTGATAACCCTGCATTACCGGGAGGGGGACGAGGTGAAGGCAGGCGACCCCTTGCTCGATCTGGAGAGCAGCGACCTGGATTCCAAACTCCAGGAGGTCAAGGCCGCCACGCGGGCCATCGAGGCCGAGGTTG
Source organism: uncultured Thermodesulfobacteriota bacterium (assembly GCA_964354505.1). Taxonomy (GTDB): domain Bacteria; phylum Desulfobacterota; class B13-G15; order B13-G15; family RBG-16-54-18; genus RBG-13-52-11. Next base: position 308 of record CAYHAB010000097.1, on the reverse strand, counting down.
CCCTTGCCCGGGCCAAGATGGAAAACGCCAAGCGGGATTATAACAGGAACCTCCAACTCTATCAGGCAAAGGCCATCTCAGCCAGCGCCTTTGATGCCGCCGCGACCGCCTATGCGATCGCCAAGAGTACCTATGAGGCCACCCTGAACCGATATAAGGGGGGGCAATCCCAGGTCGAAACCCTCAATGTGCAAGTAAAGAAGACCCGCATCTTCTCCCCTATCACCGGCGTGGTATTGGAGCGGAGTGTGGAGGCAGGGGAGGTAGTCTTCCCCGGGATGGCGTTGATGACCATCGGAGATCTCCGC
>CAYHAB010000096.1:0-3375 GCA_964354505.1 uncultured Thermodesulfobacteriota bacterium | reverse complement strand
GCTGTCAGCGGGTGCAGTTGTCAATGCGCTGGATGATCGCAGTAATACTCCCCTACACTGGGCGGCCGTGAATGGCGATATCGATATGGCCCGGTTCCTTCCTCTCCAAGGGTGCGCAGGTGAATGCAAAGAGTAAGAACGGCAAAACCCCTTTACAGTTGGCCGAAAAAGAAGGGTACAAGGAACTAGTTGAATTACTACGCCAAAACGGCGGCCGTTAGAGGAGGGGAGTTCGGCAAGACATCCTTGACTTAGCAAAAGAAATGGGGCCGTTCTATTTTTAGACATGCCCGCAACGACAACTAACACCGGCACAAACAGAGGACTTAAAAATCCCGCCTTGCGGGACTTCTCCTGTGCCGCACACGATATTGCAATAGAAAAATATTGAAGGGCAAACAGAATCAGTCATCCATGCCATGATTGTCCAGGAGATTCGAGCAAGGCTTCAGAAACTCGCAAATAAGAAAAGGGCAAAGGTTTCCCAGGGATTTTTCAAGACCGGCCCCGGTGAGTATGGCGAAGGCGACGTCTTTTTAGGTATCACGGTCCCCGCGCTCAGGAAGCTGGCAGCGGAATATCAAGCAATAACGCTCGCAGAGGCCGCACAGCTACTCCAATCCGCTATCCATGAAGAAAGGCTGCTGGCGCTCCTGATCTTTGTCCGCGCCTATGCACGGGGGGATGAAAACACCAAAAAGAAGATCTACGAGCTCTACTTAGGAAACACCCCGTATATCAACAATTGGGATCTTGTTGATGCATCGGCCGAGCATATCGTCGGCGCCTTTTTGACGGGCAAAGGTAAAAAGCCCCTTTCTGCCCTTGCCCGATCGAACGATCTGTGGGAGCGGCGCATCGCCATCATGGCGACCTTTCACTTTATCAAGCGCGGTGAGTTCGCCGAGACCCTCACGATCGCAAAAATCTTGTTCTCTGATGAAGAAGACCTGATCCACAAGGCAGTGGGGTGGATGCTCCGCGAAATCGGCAAGCGCCATCTTCAGTCCGAAGAAAGATTCTTGAAGAAACATTATAAAAAGATGCCGCGGACCATGCTCCGGTATGCCATCGAGAGATTCCCGGAATCAAAAAGGCAGCGCTATCTCAAAGGGAAGGTCTAATGTTCATTTTCTGGCGTCGTAGAGGGCTTAGTGGTGCCTATGCCAGTAATGCCATCGTGGATAATACCATCCCCACGGGTAAGGATCATACCATAGACCCCACGGGTAAGGATCGTACCCCGGCCCCCATCGGTACGGATCATACTGAACGGGTTTTATTTCCTCCCACAGGCGTACCTCCTTGGCGATGAGATAGGGATAGCGATACTTTATCTCCCCCAGCACCTGAACCTTTTCACCCTGTACCGTCCCCGCGATGGTCACCTGCCTCCCCTTCTTATAGATCTCGCTGTCGAGAAAGCCCTGATACAGGGCCAAGAAACGCCCCTCGGAGCGATCGGTGTCCGTAGGCCTCTCCTCACGATCGAGCCTGGTCTGATAGACCTCAAGGAGGGTCCCCTCCTGTTTGTTGATGGTATTGACGATGATCCCTCCCAGCAGGACCACCTTGCCCTGATAGGCGTTGGGTGCCTTGAGCAGGGCCAAAAAGGTGATTGATTTGTCCACCTCTTTGAGCACACCCCTGGAGACGGCGTGGGCACAACTCGACAAAAAGACCACTACCATCCAGAGAACGAAAAGCTTTTTCATGATCCGCTCCTTTCCTTATCCCTTCTCCTGGAGCCTCCCTTAAAGTCCTACGCCGATGCCAAAACCAAAGTGCACCTTGGGCTCCGTTGAAGCGGGCTTTTCTTCCGGCCAGAGATAGATCTCCCGCTTCTCGATGATGGGATAGGTATACTGTATCTCTCCCAAAGGGCGCACCTCTTTGCCCACTATCCTCCCTGCCACGGTGATCTTCCTGCCGGGGCTGTAGATGGCCGGATCGATAAAACCAGGGGTTGTCATGATGAACCTCCCTTCCGACACATCCCCCGCCGCGGGTTGGCCCCGAGTGCCGAGGGGGCGCTGGAGGACGACAACCTGGGTCTTATCCGGGAGGTTTTTGGTCTCAATGATGTCGCCTCCAAATAGCACGGTCTTCCCCTTATAGGCATCCGGGGCCTTGGATACCTGCGCAAAGGTTACGTTCGTATCGACCTCCTTGAGCACCTCTTTAGAGATCACGTGGGCGCAACCGGCCAGCATAAGGGCAGCCACCATGACAAAAAACAGAAGAACGCTATTTCTTGAGATGTTCATATCCCCACCTCCTTGGCTCGTTTGAGCTCCTCTTCCTCGCCGTGCAACATCTCCTCCAGGACCTTCAAGGATTTTTCCATCTCTCCTACCTCCCTGGAGATGGTATCGGCATACTCCTTGGTTGCATCATCATCAATCATTTTGCATAATCGGCGGGAGAACCCACCGATGACCATAAACCGATTGCGCAGGTAGTGGGCCACGGACTTGACCAGCTCCTCCCGTTTTTCGTACGAACGGATGAGCTCTTTTGCCAGCTCCGCCTTGTCCGCCGCCTCCCCTATCAGATCGGCCATGATCTGGAGGTACTCAAATTCCTCCTCGGTAATCGGGGCCTGCTCCCTCCCCGAGTCGACCACCAGCACCCCAATCTTCACCTCCTGCTGCGTCCTGGCATCGACATAACGGAGAGGCACCACCGCCTTGATCTTCACCTGATCCTTGAGGGTGTGTTGGTAGCCGTTGGTTTGGGAAGGGGCTGTCAGGTTCAGGGCCTCCCCCCCCTTAAACACCTTCCAGAGGATGCTTTCCTTCACGATCTTCGTGGTGGTGAGAAAATCCGTCTCATACTCCCCGACCCAATACCTCATAACCAAGTGGCCGTCTTCCAAGACGGCATACCTGGCCCTCTTGCCCAACCGCTCATGGATGTGCTCCAGGGCTTTTTTGATGATGACGTCCTTGTCGAAGGAGAGCGTTAAGAGGCGGGCGATATCGATGAGGTCCTCACAGCGCTTCTCTAGGGCCTGCAATTGGGCATCTTTCGAGACCATCACTGCATCCTTATTGTCCTATTCTGAACGTAATACCCTCGTCTTTAGGCGAAGACTTAAGTTGAAATGTTTAACCCGTAAGGGTTCGAGGGGTCAAGGGTCTCAGGATTCATGGGTTTAATCACTCGACCCCCTGAATCCTCAAACATCGCCTTTAGCCGATGGTGGTTAACTGAATTATAACACCCTTCCCATATGCAATCTACCCTCGCCCCTTCCCCTCCCATACGGTCTCTATCCCCAAGCACAGGATGGCGGAGAGGTTCAAGGCAACGATCAGAAAGATGCCCGCGGCTATCCCCACGATGGGCAAGAGGATGACGCTGATGACCAGG
>CAYHAB010000095.1:0-11767 GCA_964354505.1 uncultured Thermodesulfobacteriota bacterium | reverse complement strand
AAAACGGCAACTCGCGCAAAAGTAAAGTATGAAATGATACAAGCAGCGAAGACACTAAAGCCAGGTGATATCTTTATGCTGAGCTATTCCGGTCATGGCGGGCAATTACCGGACCTCAACAACGACGAACCGGACGCACAGGATGAAACCTGGTGCCTTTTCGATGGAGAGCTTGTTGATGATGAGCTTTATGCACAACTCGGAAAATTTGCACAGGGTGTTCGCATCTTAGCCTTTTCTGATAGTTGCCACAGCGGTACGGTTATAAAATTGGCCTATTACCAGGGAACTACAGATATCCGAGGGTCACGTATCAGCTCAGACGTTGCGCGGTACCGTTTCATGCCGCCGGATGTTGCCTTACGCACATACCGCGATAACAAAAGTTTCTATGACAAGATATTGATCGACGCCACACTAAAAGCCCCCGAAAAAACTGTTAAGGCTTCGGTATTATTGATATCAGGATGTCAGGATAATCAGCTATCGGCAGATGGGGATTTTAACGGTTTGTTTACCTCTCAATTGTTACGGGTATGGAAGAGCGGAGCCTTTAAGGGTGACTATATAAAATTCCATAAAGAGATCCTCCGCCGTATGCCACCTGATCAGACGCCTAACTATTTTCGCACCGGTCAGATCGACAAAAAATTTGAGTCGCAGACGCCGTTTACTATTTGAGCGAAAAGGTCTCATTTAACCACGGTCTGTTATAAAAAGAGAAGGGCAACAGAAAAGGGTTAGAACAGGACTCAAAGAAAAAAGGAGGTCAACGTCATGATTGAGCAGAGGAAGAAGTTGGGATTGGGTTGGCTGCCGGACTATCCTGATTTCCGGGACTATACGATAGAGCAAGATAATGTCTCCCTTAAGCTCAAACAGTTGGGGCAAAAAGACTCGGTAAAAAGCATGTTAAGGAAAATCGGCGTGTCAAAACCAACAAGTTTAGAGTTGCCTGTTGATGTCGATCTGAGGGGATGGTGCTCACCCATTGAAGATCAGGACAAGCTTGGCTCATGTACAGCGCATGCCGGTGTCGGGATCGTAGAGTACTTCGAAAGAAGGGCATTCGGTAAACACATTGATGCCTCCAGGCTTTTTCTTTATAAGGTTACGCGAAATCTGCTGAACTGGACAGGAGATACCGGCGCTTTTCTTCGGACAACAATGGAGGCAATGGTACTCTTTGGTGTGCCGCCTGAAGAATATTGGCACTACAACATAACTGACCTTGACAAAGAACCCAGTGCATTCCTTTACGCTTTTGCCCAGAATTTTCAGACTATCTCCTCTTATCGTCTTGATCCTCCCTTGACTTCAAAAGATGTTCTGCTCAACCGGATCAAAACTTTTTTAGCCGCGGGTCTTCCAGCTATGTTTGGTTTTACTGTTTATAGTTCAATTGAACAGTCTATAAAAACCGGCAAGGTACCATATCCTATCTCTGGCGAAAAAGTCCTTGGCGGGCATGCGGTTATATCTGTTGGCTATGATGATAAGATGAAGATCAAGAATGCCAACCCAGGAGCTCATGAGACAACAGGGGCCGTGCTCGTCAGAAACTCATGGGGAGTAGACTGGGGCGAAGAAGGGTACGGCTGGTTACCGTATGAGTATGTGTTTCGGGGACTGGCTATTGATTGGTGGTCACTACTAAAAAATGAATGGGTCGATACCGGAGAATTCAAGATTTAAGCAATAAAATGACTAATGAAAATTTGTCAAGCCTAATGCCTGATCAAAAGGGAAAGAGTGTATAATTGAAAAGTAACTCCACGTGTGCAACCCTCGAGGGGCAGTGCTCTCACCGATTGCCATACATACGCTCGTAGTATTCCCTATACTCCCCCGTTTTGATCCGATGCCACCAATCGTGGTGCTCGATGTACCAAGCGATCGTCTGCTGAATCCCCTGTTCAAAGGTCATGAGAGGGTGCCAGCCGAGCTCACCCTGTAGTTTGGAGAAGTCCATGGCGTACCGCCGGTCATGCCCAGGACGATCCGTGACAAAACGAATCAGCGATTGTGGCTTCCCTACCAGTTCTAAGATGGTCTTGACCACCTCAAGGTTTGTCCGCTCGCTCGCCCCGCCGATATTGTATATCTCCCCGCTCTTGCCGCGATGAATGATGGCATCGATGGCCTGACAGTGGTCTCCTACGTATATCCAGTCCCTGACGTTAAGCCCATCACCGTAAATTGGAAGCTCACGGTCCTCCAGGGCATTGCTAATCATAAGAGGGATCAGTTTTTCAGGGAATTGATATGGCCCGTAATTATTGGAACATCTGGTTATGATTGACGCGAGGCCGTAGGTCTCGGCATAGGCCCTAACCAGGAGGTCGGCAGCGGCCTTGCTCGCCGCATAGGGGCTGTTGGGCTTCAGGTGGGTTGTCTCGGTAAAAAGACCTGTGCGGCCCAGAGAGCCATAGACCTCATCCGTGGATATCTGGACAAAGAGGGAGACGTTAAACTCGCGCGCCCCGTCCAATAAGACCTGGGCCCCCAGGACATTGGTCCGCAGAAAGAGATCGGGGGTTTCTATGCTTCGATCAACGTGTGATTCAGCAGCGAAGTTTACGATGATATCGACCTGCTCATCGCAAAGAATCTCTCTAACCTTCTCTTTATCAACGATATCCCCTTTGACAAAGGTAAAGTTGGGTTGGTGCACAACCTCGCAGAGGTTATCCAGGTTCCCGCAATAGGTCAGTGTGTCCAGGTTAATGATGCGGTAATGAGGGTATTGAGCGAGCATATAGTGGATGAAGTTACTTCCGATAAAACCACATCCACCGGTTACCAGGAAGGTTTTCCCTTCACCCATCTTTTCTCGCCCAATCGTAGGGTATATCGTTATCATGGGGATGGATGCGGTATTCATCCGGGTCTTCCCGGTTGTATGGATCGGTGGGGACGTTGACCGCTATTGCCTCCTGCTCACTAATACACATCCACCCATGATAAACCTGTGGGGGAATCTGCACCAATAGAGGGTTATGCTCACCGATAAAGAACTCGTTGACCTCGCCTTTGGTAGATGACCCTTCCCGTGGATCATAGAGAACCAGTTTGAGCATCCCCTTAACGACTGTCACATTATCGGTCTGGATCTTGTGAAAGTGCCATGCCTTGACAACATGGGGGTAGGTAGTAGTCATATAGACCTGGCCGAACCGCTGAAAGACCTCATCATCGTTTCGCAAGATCTCCATGAGTCTCCCCCTCTCGTCGGGGATGACCTTTAATTTTTTGACTTTTACTCCGTTGATCATCACTCCCTCAACCCATCTTATTTGCCCCAGTCTCAGCTACCAGCTGGCTGGCCCTCAAGAGAGATTCAAAGGTTCCTGCATCCGTCCACCATCCATCCAGAACCTCCCAGGTTAACTGGCCCCTCTCAATATAGACGTTGTTCACATCGGTTATTTCCAATTCCCCTCGGTCAGACGGCCTCTGGGCCTTGATGATGTCAAACACCGTATTGTCGTACATATAGATCCCCGTTACAGCGTAGGGTGATTTGGGGGCCTTGGGCTTTTCCTCTATCATGATTATCTTATCCCCGTCTAAAACGGGGACGCCAAAGCGCTGTGGATCCGGGACTTCCTTGATCATAATCTTGGCCCCTGCCTCTTGTCGATCAAAGGCCTCAACCGCCTTGCGGAGGTTTGTCTCAATAACGTTGTCACCGAGAATAACACATATCTTAGCCTTGTCAGCAAAGAACTCTGCCAGGCTGAGGGCCGCTGCGATACCTCCTTCTCCCTCTTGATAGGTGTAGTTGATGTGCTTAAGTCCAAACTCATGGCCGTTGCCGAGGAGTCTGAGGAAATCTCCAGCATAGTTTCCCCCGGTGACGAGGAGGATATCCTTGATGCCGGCGTTGACAAGGGCTTGCAGCGGATAATAGATCATCGGCCTGTCGTAGACCGGCAAGAGGTGCTTGTTGGTGATCTTGGTCAAGGGATACATGCGTGTCCCCAGACCACCGGCAAGAATAACGCCCTTCATTTCCTACCCTTCTTATTGGATCCGATATTTCCCTAGGCCCGACAAGGTGACATAAACCATTACCTTCACCTCTTTGTGCTCCGTCGTATCCGTTTCGGGCTGGCAGTTTATATCGTGCACACGAAGGGATATCTCCCAACATTTGTGGCGGTAGTCAAGGCCATAGACCGTCTCTATCCTCGTCTTGTCGCGGAGATTGTGCCGATAGGCAAAGTAGAAGTCAAGGGGATCGATGATGCGAATTCCCAGCTCCGTATTGACTTCTTCCACATTATTGAGCACTTCTATCTCGTCTTTGGTGCGCCGGTACTCCACATTCAGATAGTCATGTCTTTTATCGGTGAAGCCAAGCCCCGCGTTCAAGACGTCTAGGCGACGGTGGTGGGGGTTATATTCGAGGTCCATTGTTCCCGATAACCACGTAAAGGGTGAAACCCTCGCCTCTGCCGAAAGATTGGATACGCGCTGTTCAGAGGAGATATCGGGAGAGAAATCGTAGCTTTGATACAGCTTGAGGTAGAGGTATTCAGGGTAGGTTGTCTCACCATCTTTATTTACCTCTTTACCAATCAGATAATTCGTGAGCATCCACGTGATTGAATTTTCCCTTGGTATTGTGTCCCGCTCATCAAAAACGTGACCGAACTTCCCCCCCGCCGGTATTCTGTCCGCCAACTTAAAAGAAGGGTTATGAGACTGATCCACCTTGGGGATAAAGTTATAGACCAGCCCAGGTTCCATGATATGCTTCAGCTTCTGTACCCTTTGTCCCCCCACGGGGAATATCCTGCTGATGGTGGTAGCAAGGGATGCACCGACATCGAATAGCTCGCGGCTGGTGACCTCATCATATTGCCCCGTAGGGTCATCGGGAAAGTAGATGGTCTCCCGATACCCTATCCACGGCTCGAAGCGCACGATGTCGAGGGGCTTGAGGGGGATTGAGAGTCTCGGATAGAGGTCTACCCTCCCCCCCCTAACCTCATCTTCACGCCAGAAGTTGGTTCCCTGGGCCTCCATATCATAAAAGATGGGGGTATCCAGAAACCGATCTTGATAGAGGAAAAAGTTCGCCTGGGGAAGCATCTGCATGGTGGCGCCGTTGTCATCCACGGTGAGATCGCGGAAATAAGAAACCTCTGTCTCTAGAGCCCCCCATTCCCAATTCTTGCCCACCATGACGGTGGATTTCAGTTGATTCAGCGAACTGGAATCGATCCAGGCGTCTACAGGGATGTCTTTGCTGAAATCGACGTGATAATCCTTGTCGCTCACCCAATTGACATCCGCCTTGATGTAATATCCGCCAGGAAAGCTCTGGTCATGGTCAGCAAAGATGGACCAGCGGCTTTTATCCAGCTGTTCATCCCAGATGTAAAACCCCGCAATCTGACCCATGGCCCGCGTACTCCAGGCATAGCGGTACTCAGCCCCTTCCTTGAACCCCCTCCCCCCTGTATCCCCGATGCGCTCGAGATAAAAGGTCGCATCCTGGTTTGGGGCGATGGCCCAGTAAAAGGGGATGGTAACTTCAGGCCCCCATTTGCTTGAGCTGCCGATATCAGGAAAGAGAAACCCGCTCTGCCTCTCGTTCTTGACCGGGAAGATTAACCAAGGAAAATAGAGAATCGGGACATCCTTGACACGGAAACCGGGCCACCACCCCTGGGCATTGCCGTCAAGATTAACATCCAATCGATTTGCCGTGAACTTCCAGTAAGGCACCCTCGCGTCACATGAGGTCAGGGTGGCGTCATATACGCGGTACTCCGCTTCGCCTAATTTTTCGGCCTTTTTCCCGGTGATGTGAAAGTTCTTTTTCTTGATAAAGAGCCTGCCCTCATATACTACCCCTTTTTTCGTCTCGATGTTAAGCTCCAAACGATCGCATCGGAGGATATCCTCACCTTCAGTAAAGACCACCCCTCCCTCGGCCACCACATCTTTGGTCTGGTCATAAAAAATAATCTTATCTGCGTGGACCGTGGCGTTTTTATAAAGGATCCGCACCGCTCCCTCTAATGAGATAAAGCCCCCCTTTTGGTCGTACGTGACCTTGTCCGCTTCCATGGTGATGGGGCCCTCAGCCTTATAGCGGGACTCAAGTCCGATACCCTGTCCGATAGCTGGCCGGGGGACCAGCGGTAAGGAGGCCAAGACAATAAGAAGGGTTATGCCGATAGAAGGCAGATGGAGGGACCTCATCATACCTGCCCCTTGCTCAACAGGTGTTCTCTCGCCGCCCCCACCGTAAATAAGGATCCAGTCACCACGATGAGATCATCCTCCCTGGCCACCTCTCTTGCATAATCCACGCCCTCACCAACGTCCTCAATCACCTTGACCTCTCCACAGTAGTTCCGTGCAATCTCAGCTAGCCCCTGGGCAGACATCGCACGGGGATTGCGAGGGCTCGAGGCTACCAGCACGTCCGCTAAAGGGGCCAATTCTGCCAGTATGGCTGATACCTCTTTGTCTTCCATAATTCCAATTACCATATAAAGATGCCGATAGTCAAATTCTTCCTGCAGTGATCTTTTCAATGATATGGCTGCGGCAGGATTGTGAGCACCATCGAGGAGGATCTGCGGTGACTTTTGGACAAGCTCCAATCTCCCCGGCCAGCGAACCTTGGCCAGTCCATAATAAATAGACCCCTCCCCTACCCTATACCCCGTCTCCTCCAGCGCCTCCAGGGCCCCCAGCGCCACCGCAGCATTTGCGACCTGATAGGAACCGGCCACCCCCAATCTGATATCCTCCAATCTCCATGTGCGTCCACGGAAATTTAGGGTTCTGGTGGCGGTCTTTTCTCCCCAAAAATCCCGTCCCATCAACCTCAAAGGGGACCCTTTCTCCCTACATGCCGCTTCCAGGATCTCGATGGCCTCAGATTGGGCGGCACCGCTGATAAGAGGCACCCCCTGCTTCACAATCCCCGCCTTTTCCCTTGCAATATCCTCAATCCTCTCTCCGAGAATTTGAAAATGATCCTTGTCTACATTTGTAATTACCGTTATGAGAGGCTGCACGACATTGGTGGAGTCCAATCGCCCCCCGAGCCCTACCTCTAAAATGGACAAATCGACTTTCTGGAGAAAAAAATAATACATGGCTATCGCGGTGGTGAAATCAAAGAATGTAAAACGGCGGGGCATATCGTTTTCAACAACCTTGCTGCGCAGGAGGGTTGTCAACTCTGCCACATCATCCCAGGGTATGTGGGCTCCATTTATCTGGATTCTTTCAGTAAAAGATACCAGGTGAGGCGACGTATAGAGGCCTACCCGGTATCCCTCTGCCTGCAACACTGAGGCCATCATGGCGCTGACCGATCCCTTGCCGTTAGTGCCTCCAACATGGATCACCTTCAAATCACGGTGGGGATCACCGAGGACCTGTAAAAGTCGCGAGATGTTCTCCAAACCGAAGACCATCCCGAATCTCTCCAAGCCATATAGGTATGCCAGCGCCTCTTGCTGACCCATAACAATTAGGGATTAAACAATAAAGAGGAGAGAACTCTCAGTGATATAAGAGATCCAATAACTTCTCCAACGTCACTTTTAACTTCCGTCTCTCGACGATAAGATCGATCATCCCATGCTTGAGGAGGTACTCCGCCCTTTGAAATCCTGGCGGAAGGTCGGCCTTAATGGTCTCCTTAATGACGCGGGGACCGGCGAAACCTATCAAGGCCCCTGGTTCGGCCAAAATAATATCTCCCAACATACCAAAGCTGGCGGTAACACCGCCGGTAGTAGGATCCGTCAAAACAGATATATAGGGCAAGCGCGCTTTCCGCAAGAGTGATAAGGCAGCGCTGGTCTTGGCCATCTGCATGAGAGAAAGGATTCCTTCCTGCATCCTCGCCCCGCCGGAAGAGGTAAAAATGATTGCCCCTATTTTTTCATCCATTGCCTTCTCGATCATCCTGGCGATCTTTTCCCCAACCACTGAGCCGAGGCTTCCCCCTAAAAAGTCGAAGTCAAAGACCCCGATCATCGCCGGCAGCTTATTAATCTCGCACCTGCCGGTAATAAAGGCATCTTTCATTCCCGTCCTTTGCTGGGCTTCATGGAGCCTTTCCGAATATTTCTTCAAGTCACGGAATCCAATAGGATCTAACGGGACCAATGCTCGATCAAATTCCGTGAAGCTACCATCGTCCGCAACGATGGCGAGCCTCTCCTGCGCTTGGATGGGAAAATGATAGGTGCACTTAGGACATACGCTGAGGTTGCGATCAAGCTCCTTTTTGTAGATGATCTCCTGGCAGGCATTGCATTTTGACCACAAGGCATCTGCTGTCTGCTGCTCTTTGGATGGGGTCTCTTTTTTCTTAAACCACGTCATGTATGGCACCCTTAGAATTCAATTTCATCACCCTGAGTCAGGATAGAGATCTTCTCTTCGCCCAAGGCGTTGATCTCTTTCTCAATAGTCGTCAGGTATTGGGGCTTCATATGAAAGACAAAGATGGGGTAATTTTTATTCTTCAGCTTTTCCAACTCTCGGGCCATGGTCTGGGGGGTGAGATGACCGCAGAGGGTCGCCAGCTCTTGGAGCTTGTTGGGGAACGAACATTCAATAAAGACGGCCAACAAATTATCTAATGTATTACAGATATTCCATATATGATCTGTCGGTCCTGTGTCTCCCGTGTAGACGATGTGGCCGTGGTCACACCGTATGATATAACCGACCGCCTCGATATTATGATCCACCCGCTCCGCTCGCACGCTTATCCCGTTGGGCAAGGGATAGAATTCTCCCTCCGACAGCGCCTCAAACTCAAGAAGATAGCCGTCCTGCTGAGGAATGGAAGTGAAATCCGGGCATATGATCCCATTGACAAAGCGTTGCTTGAGAGAGTGCAGGATTCCCCTTGTGCTGTATATTTTTAACCCTTGCCCCGCTTCTTAAAAGAGATTATTGGCCAAAAAAAAGATATCTTTTATATGATCGAGATGGCAATGGGTGACAAATATCTCCCGAATCTCACGTTGTTCTTCCAACTCCAGGAAGGAAACAATGGCACCGGCATCCAACATCACAGAACCATCCACCAAGAAGCCACAGCTTCTAAATTGAAGAAATTCGGTGCCATAACACCCTAACACCTTCATTCGCATAAAATATCTCCCGCAAAGGCCTTCACGGAGCGAAAATTCAAAATATCAGAATTGATGAATATGTCAATCGATTTCTAGTTGCACGACTCCGCAGAACTCATCAAGAAAGTCTAGACAATATAGCATACTTTATAATACAGAATCGCATCTTGAACAAGAGAAGTGCGGGAGCTATAATTACAGTAAACTACTATCGCCTAAAGACGAGGGGTTTGCTCCTTGAATGGGACAATAAGAAATATACTAAGGAGGAAATGATTATGCCCGTCATGAAAAGAGTTTTTGCCCTCTTGATTATACTATCTTTCTTTCTAACCGGTTGTGCAATCAACCCAGTTACCCAAAAGCGGGAGGTCATGCTCTTCAGTGATCAAGACGAGATAAAGATGGGGAAAGAGGGGAACGAGGCCGTTCTGGTACAGTTTGGCAAATTTGATGATCCATCTCTCCAGAAATATACCGATCAGGTAGGACAGAACATTGCGCGGGTCTCCCATCGCAAAGATATGCCGCACCACTATATGGTGGTGGATTCCGCTGTCCTCAATGCCTTTGCCTTGCCCGGGGGTTATATATACGTCAACAGAGGGCTCCTGGCCTATCTCAACAATGAGGCGCAACTTGCGAGTGTCTTGGGGCATGAAACCGGCCATGTAGCAGCGAAACACGGTGTCAAGAAATACCAGAAGGCTGTGGGGGCCCAGCTTGTCCTCGTCGGGGTATCGGCGGCAACCGATTCACAAGGCCTGGCATTGGGCGCCAATCTGATCCTCAACGCCATCCTGCAGGGTTACAGCAGAAAGGACGAAAATCAGGCGGATGAACTGGGGGACTTATATCTTTACAAGGCCGGTTATAACCCCATGGAGATGCCGGAGTTCTTTAAGATCCTCGAGCGGATGGAAAAACAAAGCCCCAACCTCATCGAGCAGTTATTCGCCTCCCATCCCCCTACCCCAGACCGGGTGGAAAAAACCGGGGCCTATGCCCAGGAACTGACCAAGGGCAAGACCGAAGGGCTTGCCGTTGAACACAACCGCTATATCTCTCATCTTGACGGTCTCGTCTTCGGTCCCGGAGAACGAGAGGGAGCAATTGATGGAAGACTCTATAAAAACAGGCATTTCCGTTATCAGGTGCAGATGCCGGAGGGATGGAAGGTGCAGAGAGGGGACACAGGGGGTTCCGTCGTGGCGCAAGATCCCTCCAAGCGATACCTCTCACAGGTCATAACCCTGGAGGCGAAAGAGGAGCTTACCCCCCGTCAGTTGGCCGCCCAGGTGGAGCGGGATTCCGGCTTGCAACCATATAGCGCTGAGTCCATCACCATCAATGGTGAAAAGGCATACCGTGCCGATTACAGGGCCCAATCACAGAGGGAGGGGTGGCTGGGGCTGCGCATCGCTTATATAACCAGGGGAAAGACGGGATTCATTGTGGCCAATATGTCCCGTCTGCAAGACTTTGCCGGTGGGGGAAGGACGTTCAATACGGTCATCTCCAGCTTTCGTCTCCTTTCCCCTCAGCAGGCAGCAATGATACCGCTCTATAGGCTGAAGGTGTATACGGTAAAGAGCGGAGATACCTTTGCCTCAATCTCCACCAAATTTTACCGGACGAACAAGTATGCCGATGACATCAAACAGTTTAACGGTATGGGCGAGCTCAATACCCCGCCGGCAGGAACGCTCATTAAGATAAAACCCATCATCCCTGAAAACTTATAGGTGAGGTAACGGCGGGGAATACTTACGGGGAAAGAGGGTTATGCGTTAAACCCATGGTTTCGGGGAATCCGCACATAATGTTCATGTTCTGTACGGCTTGACCGGCGGCGCCCTTTACCAAGTTGTCGATGGCGGAGATGACGATAAGCTGCTCAGAGCGGGCCTCCACCATCACCCCCAGATCACAGTAATTGGATCCCCGAACCTCCATGGTAGAGGGGAAGGTGCCGGGTGAACAGAGGCGCACGAACGGCTCCTTGCCATAGCGCTGCCGATACGCATCGTATGCCTGCTCCGTCGAAAGCCCTCCAACAGGGCGGGCATAGATGGTGGACAAGATGCCCCTATTGATGGGGATAAGATGCGGGACAAACAGGATGGTAACCGGTCCTCCGGCTCGAGAGCTGAGTTCTTGCTCCATCTCCGGAGCATGACGATGTTTTGCCACGCCATAGGCCTTTAGTCCCTCAGCCGCCTCGCAAAAGAGATTCGACAGGGATGGATTCCTCCCTGCTCCGCTCACCCCTGACTTGGCATCTACCACGATCCCTGAGGGTGCAATCAACCCCCCTTCCAAAAGAGGAGCCAGGGCGAGGATGGCGCCGGTCGGATAGCATCCCGGATTAGCTACCAACTGGGCTTTTTTTATCGCATCTCGGTATATCTCGGGGAGCCCATAGACCGCCTCCGTCAAGAGATCCGGGCAGGAGTGCTTGCCGTACCAGCGTTCATACAGTGCCGGGTCATTCAGCCTGAAATCTGCGCTGAGGTCTACAACCCTCTTTCCCTTTTTGATGCATTCCGCTACTACATCCATCGATGTCCCATGGGGCAGGGCCGTAACGATAAAATCCGCATCGCGCACGATGTGCTGAAGCGACGATTCACTGA
>CAYHAB010000094.1:0-2630 GCA_964354505.1 uncultured Thermodesulfobacteriota bacterium | reverse complement strand
GCCGATGTCGGGCGCTCCTGACCGCGGGCCGCGCCTGGGGCGCGTGCTCTTCGCCGTGAGCCTCGCGGCGATCCTCGCGCTGGCGGGGTGTCGGGTCGCGGATCAGACAGGTCCGGTGGTGGGGCTTCTCCAGGTCGTGCTCGTGGCGGCCTTCGTGGCCCTTGCCGTAGTGGACCTGCGTCTCGCGGTCGGTCTCGCGATCCTCGAGCTGGTGTGCGGTGGAGCCAGCGGCCAATGGACGCAGTTCCCCGGCGGCGCGTCGGGACGGATCGTGCTGGTCGCGATCGTGACCATCGCGGGGGCTGGGCGCATCGCGAATTCGTGGCGACGAACCGGCCGCCTCGATCTGGGACGCTACGGTGCCCACGCGCTCCTGCTCGCCTTCGTCATGGCCGCGATATGGATGGCGCTCGGGCTGGCGAACGGCAACACCCCAAGCGACGTTTTCGCGGATGGCAACGGCCAGCTGTTTTTCGCGTTCGCGCTGCCACTGGTCGTGCTGATCCAGCATGGTCAGGGCCCGTGGCTCAGGCGCTGGCTGCTCGTGGCCTGCGCGGCGAACGCCCTGCTCACCGGGTTCTTCATCCTGATCAGCCTGACGAACATCGTGCCGGCCTGGCCGACGCTGAACGACATCCTCCTCACCCGTCTCGCCTACGGAGGCAACGTCGGGTACATCCCCAACGTGGCCTTCATCCTGGCGCTCGGGAGCGGCCTGTACCTCCAGATCGGCCTGGCCCTGGTCACGTGGGAGCTCCTCCTTGATCCACGGCGGGCCTGGCCGTGGGCGCTGGTGGCGGTCCTCGCCGTGGATGTGATCGCGAGCTACAGCCGTGGCTTCTGGGTCGGTTCGGTCATGGCGATCGGGATCGTGCTGGTGGTGGGCGCGCCGTCCGTCGTGCGTGCCGGTGCGGTCGTTGGCGGCTTGTGCGGGATGTTCCTGGTCGCGACCCTGGCGCTCGGTATCACCGGGTTCTCGTTGCCCTCCTACGTGCTCCACAGAAGCGAGAGCATCCTCGTCGCCGGGTCGCCCCCGCCCACCCCGGCTCCACCCGCGAGCATCGCGCCCGCCTCCGCCGCCCCTGCTGGCTCCTCACCGGCGCCGACCCCTGCCGCACCACCCTTTGTCGAAGGTCAGACGGTCGGCGAGACTGCCGGGGCCGTCTCGAACGCCATCCGAGCGGTCCAGGCGGACGTTCTGCTCGGTCACATCCGGCAGCAGCCGATCCTCGGCCACGGGTGGGGCACCATCGCCGCCGACTACCCGTACGGTTCGATCTTCTCGTATGAACTGGCCTATCTCGACCTGCTGTACAAGACGGGGCTCATCGGCGCGGCGCTCTTCCTGTCGTTCCCGCTACGGCTCCTGGTCGACGCCGGCCGCGGCCGGTTCGGGCGCCTCCGCCTGCCCAGGGGCGTGGGCCCCCGCGAGACCGCGGTCCCGATCGCCATCCTCGTGGCCGTCCTCGTGACCGGCGCCACGAACCCCTACCTGCTCTCGACGCTGGGCCTGTTCCCGATCCTTGTCTGTATCGCCTGGCTCGATCCGGGGCAGGTGGCAGCCCCTGGGGGAGTGCGCCAGGCGTTCCGGTTCCCGGTGGGCAGCAACGCCTGACATGCGGGTCACCGTGTCGCTCGTGACGTACAACGGGCGGTACTGGCTGGACCTGTGTCTCGCGTCCCTCGCGGCGCAGACCCACCCCGACCTGGAGATCGTCGTGCTCGACAACGGATCGACAGATGGGACGGCCGGATACCTGGCCGAGTACGCGGCCCGGCATCCTGGGTTCCGGTTCTTTCTCGAGCCCACGAACCTCGGCTTCGCCGGCGGCCACAACCGTGTCATCGCTCAGACGAGCGGCGAGCTCGTCTGCCTGCTCAACCAGGACGTCATCCTCGATCCTTCCTTCCTGGCGGAGGCTGTCACGGGCTTCGCCGGATCGCCCGCCGTCGGCGCGGCCCAGGGCCGCGTCTACCGGATGACCCCCGAACGCCAGAAGACCGGGATCCTCGACACGACCGGCCTGGAGATGCGCCGCAGCCGGCGGGTCGTCAGCCGCGGGCAGGGCAGGGCAGATGCTGCGGAGCTGGATCAGGCGGGCGAGGTGTTCGGCGCCGATGGACCGTGCCCGGTCTATCGGAGGTCCGCGCTGGAGGACGTGGCCTGTCCCGGGCGCCATGGAAGCGAGTACCTTGACGAGGACTTCTTCGCCTACAAGGAGGACGTGGACCTCGCGTGGCGCCTGCGACTGGCAGGATGGGAAGCGGTCTACGCTCCATCAGCCGTCGCGTGGCACGGGCGGAGCGCGGCTGAGCCCCGTGAGGGCGGGCTGCGCCGCTACATTCGCCATCGCCGGTCCATGCCCGCCTGGCTGCGCCGAACGTCGTGGCGAAACCACCGGCTCATGCTCGTGAAGAACGACAGCCCGGCGCTCTTCTTCCGGGACTTCCTCCCGATCGCCTGGCGCGAGGTCCGGTCCACGGCGTTCATGGCTGCGGTGCATCCGGCCGATCTCGTCGCGATCGCGAGCTTCGTCCGCCTCATCCCCCGCATGCTCCGCAAGCGCCGTCATCTCCGTAGCCGGCGACGCATCAGTGACGCCCGCTTCTCGACATGGCTGCGCTGAAAG
>CAYHAB010000093.1:0-3280 GCA_964354505.1 uncultured Thermodesulfobacteriota bacterium | reverse complement strand
GTAAAAGCCGCGGCGGCGCCTATGGGCAGATCCTTTTCCGGCAGATCGGCGGCTGGGCAATAGGGATCTTCCTCTTCGGTTTTCTGGTGCCCGGGATCAACAACTGGGGGCATGGAGGGGGGATGCTCGCGGGGGCAGTCCTCGGCTTCCTCCTGGGATATCAGGAGAGGAGGAGGGAGAATCTCTTTCATAAACTCCTTGCCGGCCTTTGTATGGTCGTGACGGTAGTGGTATTAGGTTGGGCAGTAGCCTTTGGCATCTACCTGCGCGTAGGGGAATAATACGGCAGCTGCCTTTATGTGTATAATGGGCTGTGATGACCCCTTTCCTTGTGTAATATTCCTGTAACAAATGGACTGTAGTGTTTAATTTCCGAAGACATTTGATTTCTATATAGGTTGTAAAAAATGGAGGGTTGAGAATGACCACTCATGATTTACTTCTTATCATATTGTTTCTGTGCGTTCTGACCCTTTGTGCAGTGCCTCTGGGTGGATTTATGGCGCGGGTGTTCAGAGGGGAACGTACCTTTCTTACACGAATAGTGGGCCCTGTAGAAAAGTTCCTCTACAGGTTGTTTGGGGTTGACGAAAAAGAAGAAATGTCTTGGAAGACATATGCATTTTCACTGATCATCTTTAACATGATAGGGATAGCGGTATTGTTTGCTCTTCAATTGATCCAGGGATTGCTGCCGTTTAATCCCCAGCGATTTGGTGCTGTCCGGTGGGATACTGCATTAAACACAGCTATCTCCTTTACCACCAATACAAACTGGCAGGCCTATGGCGGCGAACAGACCATGAGTTACTTTACCCAGATGGCAGGGCTCACCGTGCAAAACTTCCTCTCGGCAGCTGTTGGCCTTGCCGCAGCGATTGCTTTTATACGGGGCTTTACCCGAAAAACAGCCAATTCCATAGGAAATTTTTGGGCAGACCTGACCAGGTCCATACTCTACATATTATTGCCGCTGACTATTATCTTGGCACTGGTGCTGGTATCACAAGGTGTGGTTCAGACAGTGAACGGTCCAATTAATGCTATGACTCTCGAGGGACAGCAACAAACTATTGCAGTTGGTCCGGCGGCTTCCCAGGTTGCGATAAAGCAAGTCGGCACCAATGGAGGCGGATTCTTTAATGCTAACTCAGCCCACCCTTTTGAAAGCCCTACACCCCTGACGGATTTTATGGAAGTTTTTGGGCTTTTGTTGATTCCGGCGTCCCTTCCTTTCACCCTTGGGGCGTTTTTAAATAAACGCCGGCAGGGCTGGGCGATCTTTGCGTCCATGATGGTCCTATTCTTATTAGGACTGACCGTCACCCTTTGGTCAGAACTTCAGGGAAGCCCGATCCTTGAAAAAGTTGGGATTCTCCATGGTGTAAACATGGAGGGCAAGGAAGTCCGATTCGGGGTTACGCACTCTACCTTATTCGCCCAATCGACGACCGCAACGTCGTGTGGGGCCGTCAACAGCATGCATGACAGCCTAATGCCACTGAGCGGGCTGGTTCTGATTTTTAATATGGCCATCGGTGAGGTCATCTTCGGCGGTGTCGGCGTTGGCCTCATCGGCATGATGATTTACGCCATCCTCACTATGTTCCTTGCGGGGTTGATGATTGGGAGGACGCCTGAATTAATCGGTAAGAAGCTGGAGCCTTATGAAATGAGCATGTCTGTTATTGCTATCTTGGCTTCGGCGATCACAATGCTTGCTCTGGCAAGTATCGCTATCTCAACTCGTACCGGACTCTCTAGTCTTAACAATGCCGGACCTCATGGTCTTTCTGAGATTCTCTATGCCTATGCATCAGCAGCAAACAACAATGGTTCCGCCTTTGCAGGGCTGAATGCAAATACGCTTTTCTATAACCTGACCACCTCCTTTGCTATGTTGGTGGGTAGATTTGCCACCATTATCCCGGCCCTTGCCATAGCAGGATCTCTCGCGAAGAAACGGATCGCTCCCGTAAGTGCTGGAACCTTCCCAACGACGAATATGCTCTTTGTCGTGATGCTCGTCAGCGTGGTGATCATTGTCGGCGCGTTGACCTTCTTCCCGGCGCTCACGCTTGGGCCCCTTCTCGAACACCTTCTTGTTCAGATTGGAAAAACATTTTGAGCGAATTGAAATGAAAGAAAAAAAACTGAGAATTTGGCATTCAAAATTAGTCATACAGGCATTCAAGGATTCTGTGCGTAAACTTGACCCGCGAGTCATGATAAAGAACCCGGTGATGTTTGTCGTGGAGGTTGTCTCTGTGATCACCTTATGGATCACGGCAAGGGATTTTCTCGTAGGAGGAGATTTTGGATTTAACGCCCAAATCAGCCTCTGGTTGTGGTTTACTATCCTCTTTGCAAACTTTGCCGAAGCGCTTGCCGAAGGCCAAGGGAGGGCGCAGGCAGAGTCTTTAAAAAAGACCCGTAGTGAGGCTTTTGGGAAGAAACTCCTTGCCGACGGCAGCATAGAGACAATCTCTGCTCTATCGCTCCGTAAAGGTGACCTCGTTTTGGTGGAAGACGGCGACCCGATTCCTGGTGACGGTGAAATAATAGAAGGGGTGGCCCTGGTGGATGAATCGGCGATCACGGGGGAATCGGCACCCGTGATCAGAGAAGCAGGCGGTGACCGGAGCGGTGTCACCGGCGGAACCCGCGTCCTCTCCGGAAAAATAAAGGTCCGGATAACAGCCAACCCAGGTGAGACCTTTTTTGACCAGATGATCGCCATGGTAGAGAGCGCGAAGCGACAGAAGACGCCCAACGAGAAGGCATTGGATATCCTCCTGATCGGACTGACCGTGACCTTTCTTGCTGTTGTGATCACGTTAAAGTTTTTTGCGGGGTACATGATGGTCCACGTTACTGTTCCTATATTGGTGGCATTATTGGTTTGCCTGATGCCGACAACGATCGGAGGGTTACTGCCTGCCATCGGCATCGCCGGGATGGATCGCTTACTGCAACACAACTTTATTGCCATGAGCGGCCGGGCTGTGGAAGCAGCAGGGGATGTAGATGTCGTGCTCATGGATAAAACGGGAACCATTACCCTTGGGAATAGGATGGCCACAGAGTTTATTCCAGCCGAAAAGATAAGGAAAAAAGATTTTGTCAATGCGGCCTTGTTGGCATCCCTTGCGGATGAAACGCCTGAAGGAAGGAGTATCGTAGTCCTGGCAAAGGAGGAGTTGGGAGTGCGCGGCCGCGACATCCGTGCACCGGAGGGTGCATCCTTTTTCCCCTTCAGCGCCGAAACACGAATGAGTGG
>CAYHAB010000092.1:0-6742 GCA_964354505.1 uncultured Thermodesulfobacteriota bacterium | reverse complement strand
CCCTTACTCCGTGATTTCGGTGACGACACCTGCCCCTACGGTGCGTCCACCCTCTCTGATGGCAAACCGCAATTCCTTCTCTAAGGCAATGGGCGTAATCAACTCCACCTGAAAGGTCACATTGTCCCCCGGCATCACCATCTCTACACCCTCAGGCAACGCCACCACCCCCGTCACATCTGTCGTACGAAAATAAAACTGCGGACGATACCCATTAAAGAAAGGCGTGTGCCGACCACCCTCCTCCTTCGTCAATATATACACCTCACTCTTAAACTTACGGTGAGGAGTAATACTCCCAGGCTTAGCCAAGACCTGACCACGCTCCACCTCCTCACGCTTCACCCCACGCAACAATACCCCAATATTATCCCCCGCACGACCCTCATCCAATACCTTACGAAACATCTCAACCCCCGTCACCACCGTCTTGGCCGTCGGAGTAATACCCACAATCTCTATCTCCTCACTCACCTTCACCACCCCTCGCTCAACCCGTCCCGTCACCACCGTACCTCGACCAGAGATACTAAATACATCCTCTATCGGCATCAAAAAATCCTTGTCCACATCCCGCACCGGCTCAGGGATAAACCCATCCACCGCATTCATCAAATTCCATATACACTCAAACTCCGGCGCCGCAGGATCCTGCGAATCACTCTCCAACGCCTTTAACGCACTACCCCGCACCACCGGAATATCATCACCAGGAAAATCATACCCGCTCAATAACTCCCGCACCTCCAACTCCACCAAATCCAATAACTCAGGATCATCCACCATGTCCACCTTATTCAAAAAAACCACTATAGACGGAACCCGCACCTGCTTCGCCAACAATACATGCTCCCGCGTCTGCGGCATAGGACCATCAGCCGCCGAAACCACCAAGATCGTCCCATCCATCTGCGCAGCACCCGTAATCATATTCTTGATGTAATCAGCATGACCAGGACAATCAATGTGCGCATAATGCCGCTTCTCCGTCTCATACTCCACATGCGCTATCGCTATCGTTAACCCACGCTCCTTCTCCTCAGGCGCCTTGTCTATCTGATCAAACGGCATAAACTTCGCCAACTTCTTCAACCCCAATGCCTTCGTAATAGCCGCCGTCAACGTCGTCTTCCCATGATCCACATGCCCTATCGTCCCTATGTTCACATGCGGCTTCGTACGCACAAACTTAGGCTTCGACATCAGATGACCTCCTTCCTTTTAGGAGCTTTTGATGACCCGGCATCCCTGCGTCGGGCGATGGCCGCCTCCATGATAGCGGAGGGTACGGGGCTGTACCGGGCGAACTGCATCGTGTAATTGGCCCTCCCCTGGGTGAGGGAGCGCAGATCGGTAGCATAGCCGAACATCTCGGCCAGGGGGGCTTCGGTCTTGACGATTTGGATCCCCTTGTGGGCTTCGACCCCTATGATCTTGCCTCTCCTGGCGCTGAGATCACCGATAACATCCCCAAGGAATTCCTCGGGGAGGACGACCTCCAGGGACATAATGGGTTCGAGGGCGATGGGGTTTGCTTTCGATGCGAGGTCCTTGAAACCGAGGGAGGCCGCAATCTTGAAGGCCATATCCGAGGAGTCCACCTCGTGGTACGACCCATCTAAGAGGATAACCCGCACGTCGGTCACGGGGTAGCCGGCAATGATCCCTCTCTGCATCGCCTCCTGTACCCCCCGCCCCACAGCGGAGATATATTCTCTCGGGATGGCCCCTCCCACTACCTTATTGACGAACTCAAATCCCCCGCCGGGCTCCAGGGGCTCCAGCTTCAGGACGACGTGCCCATACTGCCCTCGCCCTCCGGACTGTTTGATGAATTTTCCCTCTCCCTCGACGGACGCGGTGATGGTCTCCCGATAGCTTACCTCAGGGATACCCACACGGGCATCGACCTTAAATTCACGCAGGAGCCGATCTACAATGATCTCCAGGTGCAGCTCACCCATCCCTGAGATGAGGGTCTGCCCTGTCTCCTCATCAACGTTAATGCGGAAGGAGGGGTCTTCGAGGGCCAGTTTGTGAAGCGCCCCCCCCAGTTTATCAAGATCCTCCTGCGTCTTAGGTTCTATGGAGACGGAAATGACTGGTTCGGGAAAAGCGATGGATTCTAAGATGATGGGGTGCGATTTATCCGAAAGGGTATCGCCGGTGGAGGTGTCTTTGAGCCCAATGGCTGCTACGATGTCACCAGCATATATTTCCTTTATCTCTTCACGCTTATTGGCGTGCATCTTGAGGATTCTTCCGATCCTCTCATTCCTCCCCCGGGTTGCATTATAGACGGTGCTCCCGGCCTTGAGAGAGCCGGAGTAGATCCTCAGATAGGTAAGGTGGCCTATGAAGGGGTCATTCATGAGCTTAAAGGCCAGAGCGGAGAAGGGTTCTGTATCATCGGGGCGTCTTTCCCCTTTTTCGCCGTCGGGATTTATTCCCTCAATGGCCGGGATGTCGAGCGGTGAAGGAAGGTAGTCAACGATCGCGTCGAGCAGCGGCTGGACCCCCCGATTCTTGAAGGCCGTCCCGCACAGTACCGGTACCACCTGGTGTCCTACGGTGGCCTTCCTGATGGCCCGCCTGATCTGTTCAGAGGTGATTTGCGCTCCTTCGATATATCTCTCCATGAGGGATTCATCCGCCTCAGCAGTCGCCTCCAAGATCTTTTCCCGGTATCTCAGGGCCTCGTCTTTGAGGTCTTCTGGTATCTCGATGACGTGGTATGTGGCACCTAACGTAGTGGCATCGTATATGATACCTTGCATCTCCACCAGGTCGATGACGCCGGCGAAATCCCCCTCTTTCCCTAAAGGGAGCTGCAGGGGGAGGGGATTGGCCCCTAATCGATCCCTCATCATCTGGATGGTCCGTTTATAATCCGCACCCACCCGATCCATCTTGTTGATGAAGGCGACCCGGGGGATACGGTATTTTTCTGCCTGCCGCCACACGGTTTCGGACTGGGGCTCGACCCCCGCGACGGCGCAAAATATGGCGATGGCCCCATCGAGGACCCGCAGAGATCGTTCCACCTCCATGGTGAAGTCGACATGGCCCGGGGTATCGATGATGTTGATCCTATGGTTACGCCAGAGACAGGTGGTTGCCGCAGAGGTGATGGTGATGCCCCGCTCTTGCTCCTGCTCCATCCAGTCCATGATTGCCGAGCCGTCATGCACTTCGCCCATCCGATAGGATACGCCGGTGTAGTAGAGTATCCGTTCGGTCGTGGTGGTCTTGCCGGCATCAATATGGGCCATGATGCCGATATTTCTGACCTGTTCCAATGGTACTGTTCGAGCCACCGTGTCTTATGCTCCTACCAACGGTAGTGGGCGAAAGCCTTATTGGCCTCGGCCATCCGATGGGTGTCTTCCCTCTTTTTGACGGACGCCCCTCTGTTATTAGCGGCATCCAAGAACTCAGCGGCAAGCCGCTCCTGCATCGACTTTTCCGACCGCTCCTTGGCATACTGGATGATCCAGCGGATGGCCAGGCTCGTCCTGCGATCGGGCCGCACCTCGACAGGAACCTGATAGGTGGCCCCGCCGACCCTTCTTGCTTTGACCTCCAGAACGGGCTTGACGTTCTCCATGGCCTGTTTGAAGACCTTAAGGGGTTCATCTTTGGTCTTCTCCCCCATGATCTCCAGCGCGCTGTAGAATATCTGCTCGGCCAAACTTTTCTTCCCCTTCCTCATGAGGAGATTGATGAACTTAACGACCAATACCTCTCGGTATTTTGGATCTGGCGTTGTCTCCCTCTTTTTTACTTCTCTTCTCCGTGGCATCCCAACCTCGATCTATTTGGGTTTCTTTGTCCCATACTTGGAACGGGATCTTCTCCTGTCCTCCACCCCTAAGGCGTCCAAGCTCCCCCTGATAATATGGTAGCGAACACCCGGGAGGTCCTTTACCCTGCCACCCCTCACCAGTACCACCGAGTGCTCCTGGAGGTTGTGTCCGATGCCGGGGATGTAGGCGGTTATCTCAACCCCGTTAGTTAGCCGTACCCTGGCTACCTTCCGCAGGGCCGAGTTCGGTTTTTTCGGGGTGGTGGTGTAGACCCTGACGCATACCCCCCGTTTCTGAGGGCATTCCCTGAGGGCCGGTGAAGCGGTCTTCTTCTTGACGGCTTGTCTGCCCTTTCTTACCAGTTGATTGATGGTCGGCATCTCTTTTAACCTCTTATTAATTTCCCCTGCTGTTCCTGTTGGCCTGTAAACGAAAAAACCCCTCTTCTTTCCCTCCATCTTCCCTTAAGGGCGGTGCCTCTCAAGGGCACAGAGAGGGAATTCCCTTTTTAAATTAGCTAGTTAGAAAAAATATTTTCTAACTAATAAAAGAAAACCCTTTTAGGAAGGGCTTCAGACAACTTGTCCTTATAAAAGCAGCCCGCGGAAATCCACCAAAGCCTTCCTTCCCTTAACTTCCCAGCGCGGATCTCCTCTGCATATAATTTCCTCGGGCCCTTCTATTCATTATACAAAAAATGCAAATTTATAGGTAGTTTTTTGTAAAACTTAGTACTTTTATCAAGTTTATGCTTCTTTGTCAAGACTTTCCGAGCGAATTTTTTTAGTTTTTTCCTGCCCTATTTTTTATGCGCATAGCATGAGGTAAAGATGAGGGGGAAGATGTGATAAGCAACAGGATCGGTGATATTTCAAGCCAGACGATCACGACCAGTAGGGATAAAAATTGTACCACTGATCAGGATAATCCTTTATATAGCGCTCAAAGACCCTCGCCAGCTCCTCCATCCCCTTCCTAATCCCCTGCTCCCGCTCTCTCCGGGCAGGGCTCTGGAAGTAGATAGGGCGCTCGATGACCCCCCAGTACCTGCCGCCTTTGAGTATGACGAAGACGGGGAGCACCGCCGCCCCTGTGGCCATGGCCAGGGTGGCCACTCCCATGGGAAAGGGGGTCTTGCGTCCGAAGAAGTCGACCTCGATGGTGTTGTTATTCCCCGGGCGATCCCCCAACATGGCCACCACCTTTTTCTCCTTCAGGACCCGCACGACCTCGATGATGGCGGCAGGGGCTGGGTCATCGGGGTTGATATAGATATTCTTAATCCTTTTTTTCGCCCTCATTCGCTCCCGGAAGGCCTTGGTCTGAGCATCGGTTTCGTCCAGGGTGAGGACATAAAGATCGGCTCCCTTGAAGGCGAGCAGCAGCCCCCCCAGCTCCCAATTGCCCAGGTGCGGAGTGATACAGATCACCCCCTTCCCCTGCTTGAGGGCCTTCACCATATGCCCCTGTCCCAGCTCTCGTGCCACCATCCTTCCCTTGCGTTCGGCGGTGAGGCCGGGCATCACCATGTAGTCGAGGAGGTATTGGCCGTAGTTCTGGAAGGTCCGTCGGGTCAGAGCGGCGATCTCCCTCTTACTCCACCTCCCCCCGCTCATCACCCGTAGGTTGGCATTGACCCCATGCCTGGCCTTGGACATGAGGAGGTAAAAGAGGTTCCCGATGGAGAGGGTGAAGACCCTCTGCAACGGCCTGGGGATGATGGTGGAGAAGAAGGAGAACCAAAAGAGGAAGAAAAACCTATTGAGCCTGCCCCCTGCGCGCATCGTTATATGCCCCAGAAGTAATCCTTTCTCACGATGATTGAGCGCCTATGGCCTCGCTGAACGTGCCGCACCGGTCACCCCAACAGGCGATGGCCTTCTCTTCCACGACCAGCTCGACCACCTCACAGCTATTCCCGCACTTATCGCACTCAATGCTGCGGGTGAAACACTCGCTATCCGCTATCGCAAAGCCCTTAAACTGAGTAGGAGAACCATTGGCCCGGCGCGCAAGCTTGGCAACCCCCAGGGCGCCCATGACCTCAAAGTTGGGGGGGACCACCACGGAGAGGCCCAACTCCTCTTCAAAGGCCTTCCGTATGCCAGGATTAGCCGCCACCCCACCCTGAAACGCCACCGGGGAGAGCAGATCCTTTCCCCTCCCCACGTCATTGAGGTAGTTCGTGACCAGGGAGTTGCAAAGGCCCGCGACGATCTCCTCGGTCTGGAACCCGAGCTGTTGTTTGTGGATCATATCGGTCTCGGCAAAAACGGTGCACCGCCCCGCTATCCTGGCCGGTTTCGTTGCCTGTAAGGCCAGTTGGCCGAAGTCGTCCACGGAGATCCCCAGCCTTACGGCCTGCTGATCCAGGAAGGAACCCGTTCCCGCGGCACAGATGGTGTTCATGGCGAAGTCCACCACCACCCCCTCCTGGAGGATGATGATCTTGGAGTCCTGCCCCCCGATCTCGATGACGGTCCGGACCTCCGGGAGGAAATCGATGACGGCCACGGCGTGGGCGGTGATCTCGTTCTTCACCACATCGGCTCCCAGCAGGTGGGCTGCTAGGTGGCGTGCGCTCCCCGTGCTGCCGACGCCGTGGACCTTCAGGTTGTTCCCGAGCTGGTCTTTGATGCGGCGGAGCCCCTCTTTGATGGCCTCCAGGGGCCTGCCGCTGTTGCGCAGATAGACCTTGGCCAGGATCCGGTCTTTCGCATCGATCACCACGGCCTTGGTGGTGATGGAGCCGACGTCTACTCCGAGGTACATGGTGTTATGCTTTGGCATAGTAATTTTGTTATTATATATTAAAAAAGGTTGTGAGTCTAAGAGAATCCTCAACCCCTTGGACGTACCCCCACCCCCACCTTTCATCCCCCATTGAACCCATCCCCTTTTGCTGGTATCTTAGAGAACCCGCCAAAAGACGATCG
>CAYHAB010000091.1:0-5979 GCA_964354505.1 uncultured Thermodesulfobacteriota bacterium | reverse complement strand
ACGTGCTGTCTCGAGGGGAAGACCTTTTGGGCAACTTTTTCTTCAGTAGCGATAACGGGTCTTTCAAGGTTCACTACCGCATACGCTGATCGAGCAAATATCGGTTTTATGTTTTGAAAGGCATATCCCACAAAGTTTTTTTATCCTGCTCTTCACCATAGCTTCTAATATAACGATTAATCATCTGCACGAGATCATCCATGGTGCCGAAGCGGGGATCGCTGCACTGATAATATCCCCCGAAAAGGGTATCCCCCCCAAAGGCGATGGTGACGGTTTGATTATTTTGTTGTGCATACCCCGCGAGAAGGAGAAGAGCGATGACTATTCCCAATAATATTACAAGGTTCTTCCTCTTTTTTTTATATTCGCCATGGTCGTAGTTCTTTACACCCCAAGCCTTAATCTGCAGGATCCATAAAGAAAAATCCCACCTTCCCCCCTTCCTGTGTGCCCTGATAACGAATAAGCCCCTCAAGAAAAGAGAGAGAAACATCTGCGCCCCCCTTCTTCTCGATGCGCAGGAGAAAGGCGAGCTGGGTTGAAGAAAACTCGGATGAGGCCCTGTGGCGGTACAGCCCCCAGAGGAAGTCAGAAAGGGTCTCGCCCTGGGGGGAGCGGGTATACCGATAGACCCACAAGAGGGGATAGCTGTTGCGTTCCATCCCGTCGTCATGGAGGGGGAGGAGGGGGAAGATATCGAAGCTCACCTCACCCCCTAATCCCCTGCGATAGTCGAAGAGGGGCCAGAGGTTTGCATCCAGGGCCTCCCTCCCCGTAGGTAACTCTTTTACGATCCGATACTTGTTAATGAGGAGAAAGCGGCGAACCGTCTCCTCTTCAGCCGCCATGATGTCCCACTCGTATTTGTACAGGGGCCAGAGGACATAGAAGCGCTTCTTCTGTTCCTCATCCCTCACCCGGAAGACGGGAAAAACCTGCCATTCCCTCACCCCCTCCCCCTTCACCCGTGTCAGAAAGGGCCACGGGAATTCCCACTTTTCGAAGGGAGGGGTATCAACCTGCTGATGGAAAAAAAAGGGGGGTATAAAGATGTCGACCTTGCCTCCTGGCGAACGCACTGCGGCGTAAAAGGGGAGATAAAACCGCTTCATCACGGGGTTATCGGTATTGAGGTCTTCATCCATATGGGCGTAGAAAGGCCACAGGACAAAACCGCGGGAATATTCGCCGGCCCTTTCCTTGTGGCCCCACAAGGGCCAGATATATAAGCCCTCGGCTTTACCCCCTATCAGGGAGACAAAAGGCCACGGTATCCGCCGGGTAATCTCCCCGTCGTCCTCGATGCGGGAGTAGAGGGGCCAGAGGTAAAACTCTATCCGATCCCGGCCGAATCTCTCCTTGAGTTGTCCGGCAATGGGGAAAAATCCACCATAGCTCTCACCCTTGTCGGTCCGCCCCCAAAAGGCGGTCAGGAAGGAAGAGGCCCTTTCCCTCCGTTCGGGTGCGGACGAGGTGACCTCATCCCTGAAGAGGCTGAAAGGAACGAAGTAAAACTTGCTGTCTCCCTCTTTGAGCTGATACTTCCCCAGGGGGTATAAAAACTCCCACCGACGGAGCACCTGAGAGGAGTAACTGGTGAGGTACACGAAGGGGCGAATCCCCCACTCGGTCCCCTCCTTATCTTCCCTCCACATGAAGAGGGGACCAATGATCTCTAATTCTTTCTGCTCCTCAGCGGTGTGATAAGAAAAAAAGGGCCATATCCCGGATGACCTCCCATAAGCTGGCGAGAGAAGGAGAGAAAAGAGGACAATGAAGAGGAGGAACCTGAGAAGGCTCGTGTGGAGCAAAAGATCCTCCTGTAGATCAGAAGAAGAGACCCAACAGGGCCCCAAGGGTGGTAATGGGTGTCTGTTCCTGCACCCCTTCCGCGGCCTTCTGCATCTTCCTCATCGTCTTTTCGGCCTCATTGTAGAATTTCTCATCGGTCACGAGCTTCCCTAAGGTCCCCTCTCCCCGCTTCACCTTGGCAGTAATATCATCCAGGTTGGTGACGATGTTGTTCACCTTGCCCTTATTCTCCTGGACCATCTCTTTCAGACCTGCGCTCGCCCCTTGGAGGTTGGCGACTATCTCCCTGATCGAGTTCCGCCCTTCTTCCCCACCGATGACCTCATGCAGGGATTTGCCGAGGTCGGCCATGCCGCGGGCAGCGGATTCCAGAGAGGCGAAGAGTTGATCCATGTCAGGTGCTGATCGAGCATTGGGGATAGCTGCTCCCGGTGGAAGCAGCGAGGTATCAGCGGAACCCGGTTTGATCTCGATATACTTATCCCCCAAGACCCCGTGGGTCTTGACGGCCGCCTCGGCATCCTGGTGGAGTTGGGCCTGACCGATCTTCATCCAGACCTTGGCCATTCCCTGCTCGAGCCCGATCTTCTCCACTCTCCCTACTGGCACGCCGGCCACCTCTACATTGGCATTGATCACCAGTCCTGACACCGAGGGAAAAAGGGCGGTGTAGATCTCACCCTTCATCCTCTCGATTCTGCTTACCCTGAAGGACATAAAGAACAGCAAGATGATCCCCACTAATACCAGGATCCCCACCTTTGCCTCTGTGCTGACCTTGCTTCCCTTCATCCTTTTCCCTCCTTTTTTACTTTCCCCGAGTTATGAAGGCATGAACCACGGGATTCGATGACCCCTTGAAGGTTCGAGGTGGACCTTCCTCTATGATCCTCCCCTCATGCAACATGGCTATCTTGTGGGCAATGTGAAAAGCTGTAGTGATGCTGTGGGTGATAACAACAAAGGTCCTCTTTAACCTCCGCTGGGTCTCTATGATGAGATCTTCAATTGCCTCGGCCATGGGGGGGTCGAGGCCGGCGGTGGGTTCATCGAAGAGTACGATCTCCGGGTCCAGGGCGAGGGCCCTGGCTAGACCCACCCTCCGCTTCATCCCTCCACTAAGCTGGGCAGGCATCTTCTCCTCCAGGCCAGGAAGCCCCACTTGTTCCAGCTTTTGGGCCACGATCCTCTTAATATCCTCCTCATGGAGCTTAGTGTGCTCGCGCAGCGGGAAGGATACATTTGTCCCCACATCCATGGAGTCAAAGAGCGCCGCCTCCTGAAAGAGCATCCCGAATCTCTTTCTCATCTCGTTGAGGTCTTTATCACCGAGCCGGATGATGTCGACCCCATCAATCAGGATCTTCCCCCTCTCGGGCCTGATAAGTCCGATAATATGTTTCAGCAGCACACTCTTCCCTACACCGCTACGTCCCAAAATGACCGTAATCTTCCCTTGAGGGATGTCGAGGTCTACACCCGCTAAGACCTTCTGCTCACCAAAGGATTTATGTAAACCCCTGATCTTTATCATTTAAAACATCACCGCCGTCAAGATATAGTTCGTCATCAGGATAACCACCGCCGCTAGAACCACGCTCTCGGTGGTAGCCCTCCCCACCCCTTCTGCCCCTCCGGTCGCGGTATATCCCTTATAACACCCAATGATGGAAAGGATAAGGCCGAAGACCGTTGCCTTGATGAGCCCATGGTATATATCACCCAGCTTTACATACTTCTCCATATTGGCCACAAAGGCTCCGGCGTTAATCCCCAGAATGATCACCCCCATGAAGTACCCCCCTAAAATGCCTATAAAGTCGGCGATGACGGTCAAAATGGGGAGCACCACGATGCTGGCCAACACTCGGGGGACAATGAGGTACTTGATAGGATTCACCGCCATGGAGAAGAGGGCATCTATTTGCTCGGTAACCCTCATGGCACCTATTTCCGCAGCCATGGCCGACCCCGCCCTCCCAGTGACCATTAAGCTGGTGAGGACCGGCCCCAGTTCCCTGGTCATGCTCAGGGCTACCGTAACACCCACAAGGGTCTCCGCTCCAAACTTCCTGGTAGCGTAAAATGTCTGGAGGGCTAAGACCAAACCGGAAAAGACTCCGGTAAGGATCACCACCAAGACGGATCGCACCCCCACCCGCTCCATCTGTTGAAAGAGGAGATCTAACCTGAAGGGGGCGGAAAAGGACCAGCGGATGGTATCGAGGAGGAAGAGAAGCATCCTCCCCATCTCATTGACGTGCCCCGCTACCGCTTCCCCCAATACATTGATAGCTTTCCACGTCTTCCGCATAGACTAACCCTTATAGATTCGCTGGACCCGTTTCCCCACCGAACAGAGGATCTCATAGGAAATAGTCCCGATCCACTCCCCCATCTCCTCGGGGGTTATCTCCTGGCCCGATTGACTCCCCATCAAAACCACCTCATCCCCTACCTCAACCCCGGGGATGGCGGTCACATCCACCATGGTCCAATCCATGCAAACCCTCCCCACCACCGGCGCCCTCCTCCCCTTTATCAAGACCTCACCTCGATTGGAGAGAAGGCGATTGTATCCATCGGCATAACCGACGGGGATGGCGGCTATGAAGCTGGGACGCTCGGTAACGAAGGTTCGCCCGTAACTTATGGGATAACCCACAGGGACCTTCTTAAGATCTGCAATACGGCTCTTCCACGACATCACCTGCCGAAGGGAGACTTTGGTTTTCAAGGAGGGGGAAGGATAGGATCCGTAGAGCATGATCCCCGGACGCACCAAGGTGAAATAGGCAGCAGGAAGATTGACGAGGGCTGCGCTGTTAGCAATGTGGCAGAAGGGAGGATCTATATCCAATTTTTTCATCTCCTCTATAGTCCTAGAGAACCTCTTCAGTTGTTCTTCGGTAAAGGAAGAATTCCCCTCATCTGCCGTGGAAAAATGGGAGGCGACCCCCTCAATCTCTAAGTTTCCGAACCTCCGCATGCGGTTCGCAAAGACGGGGGCCTCCTCGAAAAAAACACCTATTCTCCCCATCCCGGTATCCACCTTGATATGGACAGGGATCTTTTTACCCTTCTTGCGTGCCGCGGCGGAGAGCGCCTCGGCAATCTCCAAGCGATAAACCATAGGGGTGAGTTGATAGT
Source organism: uncultured Thermodesulfobacteriota bacterium (assembly GCA_964354505.1). Taxonomy (GTDB): domain Bacteria; phylum Desulfobacterota; class B13-G15; order B13-G15; family RBG-16-54-18; genus RBG-13-52-11. The sequence continues at coordinate 1,014 of CAYHAB010000091.1, read as the reverse complement.
CTAAGACCTCTTCCGCATCCTCCTGATAGATGCCGCTCAAGACGAGGATCGGCTTTTTGATCCCTCCGTTCCTCAACTCTACTCCCTCCTTCACCGTAGCAACCCCCAGAAAGTCGGTACCTAACTCCTCCATCTTTTTCGATACGGGGATCGCTCCATGACCGTACGCATCGGCCTTCACTACTGCCAAGAACTTGACCGATGGAGGGGCAAGCTGGCGCAGCTGATGATAATTATAGGCAAGTGCCCCTAAATCTACCTCTGTTTTGGTCGTATGGGAACAAAGGGACATAAAGGACAAATAAACCTCCACCGAGATTGCCCTTAATGTCTCATTAATTAGCATCTATAAGTGGAGATTGTCAACATCTCCTTCACCGTGGTCTACCTTGCCTTTTGCCCTATTCGATGATATCTTTTTTAAAAGTGCTCAGAAAATAACCCCTAAAATTTCCTCTTACCCCAGAAGAGGATAACAAGGTGAGGGGGAAATTATCTGCGTTCATAGCCGCCCACACCCCCTACCTCTTCCCGTTATGAGGCCGGGACCTTACGGCCCGGTGGCGGGAAAGGGAGTTCATTGCATTTTTTCCCGCCACCGGCGGGATTCGTGGGTGACGCACCGTCATGGAAAATTACTAGGGAAAGATGTTACGGCCTCATGCGCGTCGGTATTCCCAAATCCTTGATGTATTATAAACTCTTTCCCCTCTGGAAGACCTTTTTCCAGGAATTGGGAATGGAGGTCGTGACCTCCGAGGGAGCAGTCCGCCAGATCTTGCGAAAGGGTATCCCCTTTTACGAGGACAGTTGCCTCCCCTTAAAATTATTGATCCCCCATGCCCAAAGTTTGATTGGTAAGGCTGATTTTCTTTTTCTCCCCCGTCTGATCAGCCTTGACCGCCGCTACATCCTCTGCCCCAAATTCCGAGGAGCCCCCGATGTACTGAAGTTAGCCTTGAAAGACGCGCTGGAAATCTGGGATGGGATAATAGATTTGCGTAATGGAGAAAG
>CAYHAB010000090.1:0-5572 GCA_964354505.1 uncultured Thermodesulfobacteriota bacterium | reverse complement strand
TAGTAGTTTACTTAAGCGGACTGCGCCCAGCCACCATTTTACAAACAAGGCTGCCTATAGTACGCCCTCTGCCCTACAGGCGCACCCGTATCAAAGATAATGGTTACTGGGCGACTCTCGTCTCGTTTTCTTGGTGACTCGGGCAGGATTATCTACTACCGTCCGTTACCAGCCACCACCCGTTTATTTTCCTGCCCATTTTTTGCCAAATGCCGTATCGTAGACGGCAAATAAGACGACCAGATACGCCAGTATTCTCACGTAGATCAGCGGCACCTGCAGCGTCTTGCTAAGCGCCAGCAGGACCGCCAGGTGCGATAGGCCAAAGAGGCCGAAGGCTATCGCGATATAAAGAGAAATAGCGTACCGCGACCGCGCGAAGCCTATCACTCCCAAGACCAGAATAAAGATGCACAGTATCAAGTTAACCACATACACTGGATCCCAGTTCATGATTCACCTCCTTGTAACGGTTATGTATTATTGGAACTGTCAACCTGCCGCTGCCCACCTTGTATGGCCCTTCCAGTATGAAATATTTTTCAGCATATATTATATCTCATTTTGAGCGGGAAATAAATAATTCTTTTCCGCCAAAATCAGCCCGTACGCACCTGGTTTCTCCCGCGCCGTTTTGCAACGTAGAGGGCCTTATCCGCACGGCTGAGGAGGGTTTCTAACGTGGGATTTTCGCAGTCCACAGAGGTAACCCCCAGGCTGGCGGTGACTGACGTTGGCCCCTTGGCGGTATTGAGCCGTCGCTGTGCGATACGCCTTCTCAGGCGCTCGGCCACCTGCGCGGCAACAGCGAGGTTGGTTTCGGGTAGCAGGATGGCAAACTCATCCCCCCCATAACGCCCCATCACGTCCACCCCCCGCAGTTCCTGGCGCAGGCTTTCAGCCACCCCCTGCAGCAGGTGGTCGCCAACGGGGTGCCCGTAGGTATCGTTCACGCGCTTGAAGTGATCAATATCCAGCATAATGGCGGATAAGGGATGCCTGTAGCGGCAGGTGCGCTCAACCTCTGCTTCAGCCGCCTCGTTGAAATGGCGTGGGTTGTACAGACCCGTCAGAGGATCGGTGATCGCTAACCGTTGCACTTCCTTGAGCGCTTTTTGCAGCGCCTTCTCGTTTTGTTTTAGATTTTTAAACAGCAAACGCTGGGGTTTCTCGAGGCCCATCTCGACGATGGCAACGTAGAGAAGATAAAACGCAATGAGCTTGAAGAAATGCCCAAAGAGATTAGAAAGGCCGTACACGCTGACATAAAGCGTAAATGCTACCTCGGATGCAATAGTCAGGGCCAGCGACGCAACCAGCCACCGGAGTACATTCTGGTCAAAAGCGGCGCGCTTGCGAAGCAGCAAGGCGGTGGAGACGAGGAGCAAAAAGCAGATGATGTACTCGCTTATCTTCTTAAACGGCGTCAGGCCGACCCCTTCCACAAAACAGGTTGGGAAGACATGGGCAAATATCGCCGCGAATACACCCGCAGTCACTACCGCGTAAATCGCAAACACCGGATACATGTTGAATCTTCGGCGGAGAAACAGTGGGGAGATGAGCAGGGAGAGACCTTGGACATAGCGGGCAGCAATCCACAACTGAGTCGGCAGATTCGCGTCGTAGCCTGGGAATACACCCATCCCTTTATAGGCCAGGGTATGGATCAGATCAATGACGCTGACGAACAAATAGGCCGTCCCCAGAAAGAGGAGGAAGGTATTGTCCAGACGCTGCCGTGAGTTCCACGCAACTATGAAAATGCTGCAGCCGACGACAATGCTGAATATCTCAGTCAAGCTGTGAAAAAGGAGGTAGTCATAATGGCTGGTCAGGTACAAGCTGCACAGGACCACCCCGTAGAATAAGAAGGGGGCAAATGCAGGTGAATTGGTAGAAGGCTTTTTCATTGCCTCATTATACTATACGCCTACTCATCAAAGCCTGCAATGCGGTTTGCACTCCTGCAGGTACGGTTGCTTGGCCTACGGCCTTTTGAAAGCCAAGAGTAAGGATGCAACCCGTCTCATTTTTACTGTTTGTTGCTTTCCTCTTTACCGAGAAACTTTTTAAAGGCAACCCGGACATCCACAGAAATTTTTTCAAAGGCCTCTTTGACGTCATCCCAGGTTTCTTCTCCGGACGACCTTAATTCCTGCAATTTTTCTTCCGCATTTTTTTTCTTTTCCTGGAGATCTTGGATTTGTTGCTGATACTTGGTTTTCGTCTTTGCGTCCGCCTGCGCGGCTTTTTCTATGAGCGCATCGATTTTGGCGGCCCATTCTTTTACTTGTTCCTGCATTTTTTGTAAATACACGCTTTTCTCATCCATGGTATTCCCTCCTCCCTGATTTTGCTTCTGATGCTTTGTTCTTTACCTGTGCTCTCAATTTTTACTCCTTATGCTCTCTGGATCGTTCCATGAGCTTTTCCTGAACAAAAATGCCGATGATGACTAATACAACGAAGATGATCGCGCTTTTCGACTGCCTGAACCCCAATTGGGGGACTATCGTTCCGGCCCCCACGAGGCACGAGATTACGATGATCGCCCAATCCATGAGCAGAATGGCAACAATTGCCCCGATCCCCCCGCCGATAACGGCCAGGAGCATGCTATGCTCTGCAATACCCAAGGGTTGAGCCACGATCAGGGCAAAGTAGGCGCCCCCAAAGAACCCTCCGAGGGCGAAGGCAAGGCGCTGAAAAAAGGCGGCCAGCAATGCCCCGATGACGCCGGCTGCAAGACCGCCTAATATCAGCATCCAGGGCGATTGATCGGCAAAAAGCATACCGGCAAACTTCATGCCGGCGAGGAAACCCACAATGCCGACAAAAAGCCAGAAAAGCTTCCGCCCGAATATGAGCATGATGAGACCTAAGATTATTTTAAAAAAATGCATAAAACCTCCCGTAATGATATTTGACTAATTCCTCCATATGCGCTGTGATGGGTGTTTGAGGATTATAAACTATTAAGAGTAATAATGCGACCCCTTTCTTTTTGATGATCGCCGTGGTTCTGGTAGCTGTTGATTGACTGCTTATGCGCCTGTTCCCGGTAACGCTGTAGGTGCAGTCGGGCATCAGGATACTGCCCTACAGCAAGTAACGTGATGATTGCCAGGAGGATGACGGCGACAAGGCGCAGTCTCCTGGAGCCAAAGGCCAGCACAATGGCGGTGAAAACGCCGGCAAGCGCCAGGAGCAAGAAGCCGGCCAGGGGATCCATAACAATTAATCCCACGACCACGAGGATGGCGGCGAACTGCACTAAGGCCCTTGGCGTTTTTGGGTTCATAATGCAACCATTTCGATCGTAAAACTAATTCCTAACATGGGTGATGGTTATTGCATTCGCTGCGTTGATTGATGAGGTTGTGTGCTCTTTGAATTGTCATGGATGAAGATTCGTCCCCCTTTGATTCCATTCTGAAAATTCATGATAATGCATCCTTAATTGTTTTTCCACGTAGAAAGATAATGATTATAATAAGAGGGGCCGTCCAAGCTGCCGTAACTACGCAGCCCATGATGGCACCGATGATGTTAAACATAGGTGTTGGTTCAGAAGGAATTTCTGAAACAGGAAAGTGTGAGGTTATATTAATCCACGATACTACCCAAAATATACCAAAACCAACTACATAGACTAATCCCAACCAGGCGATAATTTCAAGGGCGTTTCTAGCCCACTTACGAAGTTTCAAAAATTGGATACTCGCTATCATCACAAAGATTGCAAAGGCAACCTGCAACAAAGCTATTATTCCAAAGTTTTGAAAAATAATTCTCATAATTCGAAATTGATTTGGGAGTTCTTCAGAGATAGGTGGCATTTCTTCCGATATCTGTTTCATAAAGCTAAAAGCCATAAAGCCCAGCCCACCTGATAAAATCATTAAAATAGCACCGGCTATAAATATCCACCCGATCACCGTAATTGATGTTGGCCGCTTTTTTTGTATACCCATGTCGCTCTTCCTCTTATTTGATATTATTCCCAATTCTCCTTGTGTCCTTGGCCCAATAGATATAGAGGGCTTTGCCTTTCAAGGCTGCTATATCAACAAAACCAAAATGTCTGCTGTCCAGGCTGTTATCCCGATTGTCACCGAGGACGAAAAGCTTGCCATCCGGTACCGTAACAGGGCCGAACTTCTCCGTAGCTGCCATACCGGCTGGTAACCCTCTTTCAGGGGCGCCCATAATATAGGGTTCCTCTAAGGGTTGGCCATTTATATAAACCTTCTTTCCTAGAATCTCTATCGTTTCTCCCGGCAGGCCAATGACCCTTTTTATGAAATCTTTTCTTGGGTCTGAAGGTTCGGGGAATATCACGACATCCCCTCTGTGGGGTTTCTTATCGGTGTAATACGTCTTGTTTACAATAACTCGATCTCCAATCATCAAAGTGGGAGTCATAGACGCAGCAGGCAATTTGTAGGCTTTAATGGGGAGAATCATAAACGGCGCTAATAATGAATTTATAAGGAAGGCGTTAATGAGGATTATCAGGATATAGAAATACCACTTATTGTACTTCTTAGCCTTAATAGTATGGAGACGTCTTGCAGTAATGGCCGCGTCAATCATTACAAAGATCATATATCCGATCACAATAGCAAACAAACAGACCATCCCACGCAAAGAGAAAAATAGACTGGAAAATGGCAAGAGGACCACTATAAGCAACCCAAGGATATATAGAAGAACAGCTTTTCTCAATTGTCCGTTATATAACTGGCCAAGGCCGCTGGTGAGAAAGGACAATACGAGGGCCGTTAACGGTTTTCTCCTAACAAATGCTTGCATTGCAGCTCCTGTCGCTTACTGTTACCGCAGCGTTTCAGCAGCGCGTGGTTCCGCATCCGCTGCGATGGTTGATGAGGTTGTGCATTCTGAATTTTAAAGCTTAATGATGCTGCTCATTTCCCTTACTATATTGGAATTTAAGACTTGCCCACTTTTCTCTTTGGTTGCTTCGCTATCTTCTCTTTTGCGTTTTGTTCCTGTTTGTTTATCTTCTGTTTCCGACCCTTGTCCTTATCCTTCTTGCCTTTATCTCCCATTGTGCACCTCCTTGCTTTTATCTCACTTTGTGCATCTCCTTGCCTTTATCTGACATTGTGTACCCTTTTTCCGGTTATCCCTCATCTTCTCGGCGCGAGAGTGCCGCTACGTCGTCGGTTCTGTCTTTACTTTTCCTCACTCTGTTGAAATTCAAGACCTAACACTCTTTTCTTCTCTTCTACTTATAGGGCTCTTGCGAGAATACGTTAGTAACCATCTTGTCGACATGCGGACGATTTGATTGGCGGGGATTTATTGACCGATATTCTTTGGATTCGCGAATCGCCTTGTTAATCGCGGAAATAGTTCGATTGGTGAGGCGAGGGTACGGTTCCCATGGATCAAATAAAATCAAGGCATCATCCAGTTGAGCTTCAAGTAACTCGATTCCTTGGCCTGTCTTTCCTCCCCTTAAATGCTTGAGTATGACAACGCGTGACTGAACGTCCCTGGCATCTTTATACAGGCACTCGTCTATGATACCGGACTTCCCAAA
>CAYHAB010000089.1:0-11731 GCA_964354505.1 uncultured Thermodesulfobacteriota bacterium | reverse complement strand
TTCATAAGCAACATCTCCTTTAGGCAAAATCATAATTAACCCCCTTTTATTGGGCAAGTTAGTCCTTAGATAATCTTCTCTCCAAGAGATTTCGTGCCGCAGAATAAAACTCATCCGCAGTAGTTCTACCCCTCAACATAGCCAAGAGCAAAAGATTATTAAACGTCAAGATAGCCCTCTGCTCATTTTTATGCCCAAGGTTTACCCTTAATGGTCGAGAGCCCCCTAAGATTTTTCCAACTCTCGAAGCCATTGTGAACATCAACAAAGGTAAAGAAGTTTCACTTTCAGTAAAAGATTGATCATCAATAGTAAGCATGTTCCCTTTTACATCAACCCAAAATCCTTTTTGAAAGCCCTCAATGTTGGTCAATATTCTCAACAACTTTTCCAGCCATTCTTTCAGTGCAGCTTCCTTATCCAGATCTTCAAAGGCCTTCTCCACCTCATGCAATTGTACCGTGCTGTCAAGTTCTGCTACAGCAGTTTCATCCTTTCTTCGCATCCCCTCCAAGAGAAGGTGCTCCCATCGATCCGCAATAGTCTCCTTGGGTGGCGATATTCCCATTTGCGAGTTAAACTTCCCCTCGGTCCAGCCCAATATGGTATACAAAGCCTCTTTCCCTTCCAGATCCCCCACTTCCGAGTGAGCGATTTCACCGTTCTTAAAATAAATTAATCCATTTTCATCGCCTTTGGAAATAGAGAGGGACATAGTAAACCTACCTAAGCAAGCCATCTGGATAATATCAATGAGTTGGAGATCAACGACTTGCCCTATAAAACCGCCTTTTCTTTCTTCCAATGCCTTAAGGATAAGAGTTCTTATATCAGCTATCTCAAATGGCTTCTCGATGTAATAATAAGAACCCCTTCTGGTAGCCTCCTTTTGCATTTCCGGTGATCCATAGGCGGTCATGATGATCACCTTCGTCGAAGGATATTTTTCTCGTATCCACGACAAGAGATCAAGGCCGTTAATATCAGGCATCCTGATATCTGTCACAACCACATCGATGCGGGTATTTTCTAAAATCTGCAGGGCATCTTTCCCGGTATTCGTAATAATAAGTTCATACTTTCCCTTGTCTTTATCGAGCGTTTTGGTCATGCTCCACGTCAGAGTTTCTTCGTCGTCCACTACGAGAACTTTATTTGTCACTTTTGCAGCCATTTTCTTATCTCCCGATAATCATGCTTTGCTCACCCCAGTCATTAAACAATACATCTCTTTGCCCTCTTTTGTCAAATAAAATTGGAGAGAAACAATCTCTTCATTGCCACAGTGCTACAGGTACTTTCCAATGACCGCGAGCAATATCATTTCTAACACCTTCTTTTTATACTCAGCGATCATTAAGATAGAGCCTTTCAATCACCATGGTGGCAGGATTTTTTGACCTTTTTCAGGTACGTGCGAAAAGATCGTTTCTTAATGCGTAACCAAATGTCTTATATTTTTAGTCTCAAAAGGCGGGCGACCTATAGGGATGACAACAAAGGACTCTTGAACCTTATTTTGGGAATGTTCATCAATTTTTCTTGGAGCAAAAGCCCCCGTTGATGTTTCCTTTAAAATGAGCAATGACTTTGATCTCCGCCGTTTTCCAGAGCAAGAGAGATGCCTTTCATCCTTATCTTCACTATTTTAATCCACCATGACGCTGTAGAAAAAATATTCCTCTTGTTTTTCGTCTCTATATACCCCTTAGGGCCCCAAGGGCTGTTTTTTGAAATTCTATCCGCTGCGCGTCATCGGCGATCTCTCCACTGATCTTCTCCACCAAAAGCGAGATCTTTTCAACTGAGAAACTTCCCTTCTCTTCACCCATATCTCTGATTTCCTCTTCTAAAATAACGGATGCTACAGGTCCAATTATCTCCGCCAACTTTCCCTCTACAAAATCAAAAAATTTCGAGTCAACGGTCTTTTTCGCCTTCAGTTGCGGCCCCGTAGCCACCTCAATAAGCCCGGCCGAAAAGAGCTGGTAGAAGATCGTAGCAGTTTCGTATTCCCCCATTTTTAAATCGGTCGTGATATCTCCCACCGTCTTTTTGCCGTCGATTTGTGATAAAATCGACCATGCCTCGTGCTTGAGCTTTATTTCATCGGGGGCGCGCTTTGAAGATAACTTAAATACCAGCTTTTGAGACGGTATAATCTCCTTGATCTGTTCCCACTCCCGCAGTTGCTTAATCGCCTCCTCGAGTAGCGAGGGAGTGTCATTCTCGATACTACGCTCATCGCTCGTAACATTAGGAGTGAAGTTAAAGTTCCCTTCCGACCACGTAAGGATGGCAAAGATCGCTTCTTTACCCATGCCATCCTTACAGATGGCATGGGTAAGAGCGCCTCTATCGATATAGATCTCTCCTTTTTCGTTCCCTTTCCGGAAGCTCAACATACCCGTCTTGCCCTCAGACGTCAGCAGCCTCACGATATCGACTGCCTTGAACTGCGAAACATTTCCTGAAAATGCCTCGGGCATAGCACATCGCCTCCTATGTAGTAATTTTCAGCTTTACCAGCAGGTCCTGCAATTCCAATTCCTCTTGCGCCTCGGCAAGGATATCCTTTTTCCCCGGAGACTTGCGGAGAGATTTCTGGATATCTTTATCACTTTTGACATCTTCATGTATCACGTTCATGGTAAGCTTGATCAAGGTAGTGTCGGCGACATCGTCGCAAATGACCAAGATGAAAAAATTTTGAGACATTCTGACGATAGCGCGCTTACTTTCGTATATAAATTCAAAAAAATCCAACTCTTGCCTCATCTTTTCCAGAAGGATGGTGCACAAAGCCACTTCCCTGCCAAAAAGCCCGATCCTCGCCGCTGTGTATGGCAATTGGGGGGCCAACAATTCTCCCCATTTACTATAGAGAAAAGCATCTGTTACCCCTTCTATCTTATTGAGTTCAGCTAAATCGACACTCATGACTTACTTTTATTGCAATTTATATACCAACAGTGGCCTGTTGATAACTCATCGATTTTCAAGGGGAAAATAACTATAGATCTTGCGAGCCTAAATTAAGGTGTTGTTTTCCCGTCCACCTAAAAAAATAGGCTAATTATCGACCAGTTTTACCATAAAGCTGTACGCCCTTTTTGAATACCGGAACGCTTAACCGCATCGTAATCATTGGGAAAAGATGTTTTTCTTGACAACACTATCCGTTTCTCGGGATAATAACACAATTCACGAGGGGAAAATCTATGGTCGGAGATAAAGACAGAATTTTCGAGCTCGCACAAAAGATCACCCAGACTAAAGGTCTCAAAAAAACTATCAAAGAATACCAAAAAATTTTAGAAAAAAACCCGGACGATCATAAAACGGTGATAAAGCTTGGAGATCTCTATCTCCGTCGTGGAAACCTGGACAAGGCCATTAAAGAGTACTTAAAAATAGGAGATTACTATATACGAGAAGAGCTGGATTTAAAGGCCATTGGGATGTTTAAGCGGATACTCGTCTTGAATCCAGGGATGATCGAGGCATATTATAGACTCGCAGAACTCTATAGCAAGAGGGGGCTCTTCGGAGAAGCCAAGGTTCAATATCAAAAGGTATTGGAGATTGATTCCAGGGATAAGAAAGCCCAAGACGGCTTACAGCTGATAGCAAAAAAGGCGATCAAAGTCGGGGCCGAAGCGCCAAAAAAGAAGGTTGTTGAAGATCCCATGAGAGAGAAAGACCCGGTCTGGAACTCCATCTTACAGGAGCTGCAGCGGCAATTATCCGCCCAGTTGAGGGAAGATGATTTCCAAACCCACTACCACCTCGGAATCGCCTTTAAAGAGATGGGGCTCTTGCAGAAGGCCATAGAGGAGTTTAAGATCTCCCTCGGAAACTCGGATCTAGAGTTCAACGGTTACCTCATGCTCGGGACATGCTATCGTGAGATGGGGAATTATAGTGAAGCGATAGAAAACCTAAGAAAGGGACTTAGAATAAAGCCTCTCACCAATAAACAGTACGAGGATATCTATTATCAATTGGGAATGACCTTGGAAGAAAACGGACAGGTACACGATGCCATCGAGGCCTTCAATAAGGTGATTGAGCTCAAGGGCGAAAAGGTTCCGGCTGATTTTCAATTGAAGATAAAAAAATTGAAGGAGCAAGTTTAGGGAGAAGGCCCTAGAGGGCTTCTCTATTCTTTTCTCCTCTTAGTGTTAACCATGAAAAACTCTGATAAAAAAAATTGGATCATACTGGAGATTGTAAGAGACTTCCTTTATGCGTACATACACTTTCAGTCCATGTACAAAAAATATACGGCAAACGTCTTAACGTTCGATGACGTAGAAAAGTTCGTCTCCGATAAAGACCCTACTCTGCCTCTTTTTAACTTAAAAGAATCCTGCCACATGCTCTTCCGATACCAGGGAGACGAAAAATGCAGCGATGAAGAGAGGTTGTTGGACCTCGCTGTCGGATCCATCTTCCATGAGGCCATGAAGATCCGTGAGAATCTCTATCTGCTGGAGGTATATAAACCACGCTACCTGCAGATCCTGAGTAGTAAAGAGGCGTCAGATTACGAGAGGAATTTGCTCCAGGCGTTTAACAAGATCGGGTCACGGACCGAAAAACGGCTGGCTGAGAGCGTAACAGAGGTCAAACGGCTCTTCAAAGATACCCTCAAACAACTCTCCGGCCTCCTGCCCCTTTATAAGGATAATCCGGTGCTCATGAGATACCTGCTGCGCAATAAAGATCTCCTGCAACGGATCTTCGGTAAAAGAAAGGGGTTGAGAGCGATCTCAGACATCTTTCCCGGCGGCTTGGGTGAGGCCTATGATGTCGAAGGAAGAGCCTACTTAGAGAGTGAGCACTACTATCTGGCAGCCGAATTTTTTAATCAGGCCTTGAAATATAATTCCCTCAATCAAGAACTGAAATGCCTCTACCTCTATGCTCGAGGTATGGACGGCTACTACAAAAATAAATACCAGGAGACCCTCCGGTCCTTTTACAAACTCCTTCCCATTGCCGGCGCATTCAAAAATGGTAAGGGATATCTCGAAAAGGTCGAAGAGATATGCCGCAAGGTCGGGCGTGAATACCAGGAAGACAAAAAGAGGAAACTGGGCGCTTCAGCCCTGCAACTCGCCGATAAGGTGAGAACGTTATAAATATACAGATAAAAACCATATTATTACAGTCAGTTATGATATATACTTCGTGCAAAACGTGAGGTTTAAAACGGGTTTTCTCCTCTCTTTTTTTGATCCCTCCCTCCTTTTTTCACCGAGTAAAATAGTGTTCAGCGCACCCCCCCCCTTTTTTTTTAGAGATGCCTGAGAGACTCTTTGCGCCGGTAACCTGCTGCCAATGAAGGGTCTTTTCGCAGATTATCGAGTCCTTGGTCCAATAATCGAATGAGGGTGCACTTGTCGTCAGGCAGCTTACCATTCACCGGGAGATAATTGGATATGTGATCGCTGAGAAACTCAGAGGTTACCTCAAGACCCTCAAGAATCCTCTTTTCCTCTTCCAGGATCCGATCAGGAGGGGGCACTGTAAACGCTCCCCTCGCTTTCATATCGAAGAGCGGGGAACCTGGCTGAGGGAGCAAGTTCCGGACCCTGATAAAGCGCGGATCGATCTCATTGAGGACCCGTGCGGTATTATCGGCGTGCTCCTCCCATCGCTGCATACCGCCTATCCCCAGGAGGATATAAAGGGAGATCTCGAAACCGGCCTCCTTGGCCTTGTTTCCAGCTTCAATCATCTCATCGGGAGTAACGCCCTTTTGGATAAACTGCAAGGTCTTTGCATCACCGGTTTCGAGCCCTACATGGAGACGAACCAATCCCGCCTCTCGCAACTGTTGCAACGCGTGCAGATCCTTCTTCGCGATGGTTTTCGCGCGGGCATAGCTGGTGACGCGCTCCAGATTCGGAAAAGAGGCATAGAGGGAGGCCAAGACCTCTAAGAAGAGCTCGGTCTTGACCACGAGGCTGTTGGAATCCCCGATGAAGACCCATCGGGCTGATTCACCATAGAGCTGGGCAGCTGCATCGATATCCTCCATGATCTCCTCGATGGGCCTGCGCTCAAAAGGGATATCCTTATACATGGAGCAGAAGAGGCACCTATTCCACGGACACCCCCTCGTGACGCGCAGCAAGAGGCTGTAGGCCTCACTCGGCGGCCTGTAGGGGGGGAAATCATATCCCCTCTTCTTCAGTCTCAGCCTTCCCACGGCCATAGTGTACCCTTAAATTTCAAGCTCAATTTTTGCTGTTAATTGGTTCATCACCCACAAATGATAAATTACCATCTCTCTCCAGCTGGCGGGAAGATGAAGGGGGGAGTATACGAGTGTCGGAGAAGAAAAGATAATAAAAGCGTAACAAAAACAAGAAGTTCTTAACTTATTCCAATAATCAAAGAAAAAATAAAAGCGTTATCTCCATTTGATTCAGGTGTAATATTCAGATATAAAAACCGCTCAATCGGGCAGACCCTTTGTAAACTCCAGCCACCGCCCCGTCTGCTCTGTATCCATCTCCGTCAGCAACACCCCGGCCTCGAAGGAATGGGAAGAATCGCCAGGCGCCATCTTGAACCAGAGGACCTTGCCTTTTCCCATCAGCGAACCCCCCTCTGCCGGGAGATCCCATTCGAGATCCAGAGTTCTCCCCTGCTTCATGGCATCAGTAAAGATGTGGAAGCCATCCACCATGACCCGATCCACCTCTATCACAAAACCGTCTTCTGCCAGCTCCCTTGTGCTTCCCTCAACCCACGAGCTTAGCCCTTTCCCGGTAGTAAGGTCAAAGAGCCTGATCCTTGCCGACATCAGGACCCTCGTCTTGAAGCACCTCCCCTTCTCTATCCCCGTTTTTCGCCACATCTTCTTGATCATAGACATATCCATGGTGTTTCACACATTAACGCAAATCATATGGAGAAGTCAATAATGTTGAGGATTTTTCAACAATCAGAATCTTCATTGGAACCGAGGAAGACGCCCGCGAGAAACAAAATGTCAATAGAAAATACGAGGCATCACAGGTAGGTCTCTTTTATCCTGGAAATTGCTCCTTCCACCCCGCCCGGTGTCTCAGCCTCAAGCTTGGCTATCAGCTCCGCCACCTGGCGGTGCAAAACGGGTTTGTACATATCTCCCATGGTTTGATAGATACCGGCCCGCTTCCCTAACCTGAAATTGAGTTTTTCCTCAGCCGGGAGGGCAAGGAAGCCGTCGATGATCTTCAACATCCTTTCTTTATCCTCGGAGAGTTTTCCTTCTACCTCAGCCAACAGGTTGAGGATATGATCGCTCAGGAAGGTGCTGGTAATACCGTTAAACGACTCTATTAAAAGCCGCTCCTCGACGATCATTTCCTCCTCTGTCTGGATGGCAAATGCACCCTCATCGATTTTGCGCTGCAGCGGCATCTGTGGTAAGACCTTGAGGCTCCGCAGGCGGATGAAGTGGGGATTGATCTGGTTTAATACCGTGGCCGTCTCTCTGGCATGCCCACGCCACCATTGCTTCCCCCCCATGCCCAGGATCACATACTCCGAGAGCTCAATGCCGGATTCCATCACCTTCCGTCCGGCCTCGATGTGCTCGGCGGCAGTGACTCCTTTGCTCATATATTCCAGCAAGAAGTCCAAGCCCGACTCAAGCCCGACGTGTAACCTCGTCAACCCCGCTTGTTTTAATTCTTTCAACTCCTCAACGCTCTTCCCCTGGACAATGGTCTTTGCCCTCCCGTAGCTGGTAATCCTCTCAACATCGGGGAATTTCTCTTTTAAAAATGTAAGGATTTTAATCAATTCCGAGTTCTTTACCGTGATGGAATTGGCGTCCTGCAGGAAGACATGCTTCCCCCCAAAATAGAGCCACAGGGCGATGCTGCGGAAATACTCATCATAGAGACGAGGGGAGTGAAAAATGCTTTCTACGGCCTCCTTGGTTACCTCACCCCCATAACCGGCCCGCCACGAGAGGGCCTTTATCTCATCGGCGATCGCCTTGGCAGCCTGGATATCCTGCTTGACTTCTTGGATCGATCTCTTTTCAAACCGCTCACCCTTATAGGTAAGGCAAAACGCGCACTTATTCCACGTGCAGTTCCTTGTGACCCGTATGAGAAGACTATGGGCCTCACTCGGGGGTCTGATAGGGCCCTGCTCGAAGTCGAGTTTTTGCTGTTCAGCTTCCATGAAGACAAGACTCTGTTAAGCGTGAAGTACGCCGCAGCAGAGCTGCGGGGCATCTAATTCTCTAAAAAACTCTCCTTTCCCTTAAGAGACTGTGTCGTAATTCAAATATTTCCCTCGCCCCACGTCAGTGGGGAGAAGGGATATGGTGCCAACATGTAATTATGACACGGTCTCCGAGGGGAGAGGGTAGACCATTCATCTCCCTAGCAAAACCGGGGAGTATTCTGGCACATTTTGATAAAACTACAAGAAGTATCTCAACGCGATGCCCTTCTCCCCCCTTTCTGATACCGCCATACAGCCTCGTTGTGTTCTCTGAGGGTGGCGGAAAAGTGATGGGATCCATCATTACGAGAGACGAAGTAGAGGTATGTCACCGCTGCCGGATACAGGGCTGCCCGAATGGCAGATGCTCCCGGATTGGCAATGGGGCCGGGGGGGATACCTTTGATCAGATAGGTATTGTAGGGTGTATGCTTTTCGAGGTCTCTCTTTCTGAGATTGCCGTCGAAGTTCTTGATGCCGTAGATAACGGTGGGATCGCTACAGAGGGGTATCCCGCGCTTCAGGCGATTGTGGAAGACGGCGGAGATGAGGGGGCGCTCTTCGGGAAGCCCCGTTTCCTTCTCAATGATGGAGGCGAGAATGACGATCTCACGATCTGACATGCCCAGCTCGGCGGCCCTCAGGGAAAAAGCAGGGTTATAGGCCCTCCTGAAATTTCCTACCATGGTCTTGATCAGATCGGCAGGGACGCCCCCCTTGGAGAAGAGATAGGTATCCGGAAAGAGATAGCCCTCGACGCTTTTTCCCTCGACCCCCAAACCGGCAGCGGAATCCGATGAAAAGGCCACAGTGAGAAACTCCTCCTGGTCGTCGATAACCCCCTCCTCTGCCAATCGAAGGGCGATCTGCCGGACAGTATAGCCCTCGGGGATGGTTACCCGATATTTCACTACATCACCTGTAGCAAGCTTCCGCAGGATTACGGGGGGTATCATGGCAGTGCTCAGCTCATATTCTCCCGCCTGCACCCTCCCCGCGATCCCTAGTATCCGCGCCATGATATAAAACCTGGTTGGGCTGCGCAGTAACCCGTTTTCATCGAGGATCTTGACCACCTCTTTGAAGGTAGAACCCTTGGGTATCACTACCCTCTTTTCGTCTCCTACAAACGTTGGGGGAAGGGAGAGAAACAGCAAGGTATTTAAAAGGATGGCAAGAAAGAGCAAGAGCGTCCCGAGAGAAAATACCTTTAGCAGGCGCCTCATCTTCATCTAAGGGCTCCCCACCTCATGGTGACCCAGGCTATCGAGATAGCCCTGCAGGATAAGGGCGGCGGCTATCTTATCGACTACCTTCCGCCTCTTCTTTCTCGTGAGATCCGCCTGGAGAAGCACCCTCGTTGCCTCTACAGTAGTCCATCGTTCATCCCAGAGGATGACGGGAACGGATAACAACCCCTCAACTTTTTTCACAAATGACAAGACCTTTTGCGCCCCCTCTCCCAGAGAGCCATCCATGTTCTTGGGGAGCCCCACTACTATCTCAGATACGTTGCTCACTGCTATGAGCTCAGCGAGTTCTTTTAAGTCGTCATCCACCCCCCTCCTCTCGAGGACCTTCACACCCTGGGCGGTGTATCCCAAATCGTCACTGATGGCTATACCAATCCTCTTTTCTCCTATGTCCAGTCCTAAGACCTTCATGAGGCCCCCTTTTTTCAAAAATAGCATTCCCTCCCCTTTTTTACTAGGGGTTTAATTTTTAAAATTTTGGGGACTTGACAAAAGGGGTATTTTGTTATAAATTGCACAAAGTCATCAGCACGAAATTAAAAAACCATAAAAGGACCCATGATTATAACATAAGGGTAAGGAGGGTAGAGGTATGGATTTTGGCTTTACAGAAGAACAAGCAATGCTACACGACATGGCAAAGGATTTTGCCCAAAACGAAATCGCTCCTACAGTAGAGGAAGATGAGAAAAAACACGTTTACAATGAGAAAATCGTCAAGAAGATGGCGGAACTCGGCTTTTTTGGTTGTATAGCCCCGGAAAAATATGGCGGTAATGAAATGGGCTATCTCGCCGCTACCATTGCAACTATGGAGGTTGCCAAAGAGAGCCCGTCCTATGGAGTCACCTTTAATCTCCAGATGAATGCTATGCAGAGCGTATTACTCTCCTTTGGATCAGAGGAACAGCAAGCAAAATATATTCCACCTCTTATTACCGCAGATGCATACGGGTGTTTCGCCTTGACCGAGGCTGATACAGGCTCTGACGTAGCCTCCATGAGGACCACGGCTCAAGAGACGGCTGACGGCTATATCTTAAATGGGAGCAAGATGTGGATCTCCGGCGTTCCTTTGGCGACAGCCGGTATTATTTTTGCCATGACCGATCGCGAGAAAAAGCACCGAGGGATGTCGGCATTCATAGTCGACATGAAGACCCCCGGCATTGAACAGCGAGCAATAACGGAAAAGCTGGGACTTCACAGCTCTCCCACGGGCGAAATCATTTTTGAAGACGTGAAAGTGCCGAAGGATGCCATAGTCGGCAAGCCGGGTGACGGTTTTAAGATCGCGATGTTTATGCTCGATAGAACAAGATTGTCCTGCGCTGCCAGGTCTGCAGGGGTTTCTGAGAAGTGCTTTGAGCTCGCTAAACAGTACGCCAATGAAAGAATTCAGTTTGGTCAATCCATTATCAATTTTCAGATGGTTCAAGATCAGCTCGCGAGGATGTGGTGTGAACACGAGGCGGCAAAGCTCTTGGTCTTCAAGGCGGCCTGGATTATGGACCACCTGGAACAGGTTGGGGGCAGACCGTCGCTTCACATCTCAACAGCCAAATACTATGGTGCAGAAGCCGCGGTGATGGCTGCCAACGAGGCGATGAAGGTGTACGCATCCTACGGCTATGGAACGGAGTATCCGATAGAACGATACTACAGAGATGCCAAATCCTATCAAAGTGTTGAAGGCACGTCGAACATCCAAAAAACCATCATAGCCAGAAACTTCATAGAAGAGAAGAAGGAGTAACCTATGGACGTGACAGTACCGATGGTAGGGAAGATTGTAAACGTTTTGGTGAAGGTGGGCGATAAGCTCAAAGAAAACGACCAAGTGGCCACCTTGGAGGCCATGAAGATGGAGATGCCGGTGGTGGCACCGCTGTCGGGCGTCGTCAAAAAAATCAATATCAAAGCCGGTGATGAGGTAACCTCGGATACCATCCTCATGACTATCGAGTAGACACTGTCTTCATTCAGAAGGGAGGTGAAATTAGATGAAATTGAAGGGAAAGGCAGCGGTAGTGACCGGTGGCGGTAGAGGGGTAGGAAGTTCCATTTCTGTGGCCTACGCAAAAGAGGGGGCCGATGTAATTGTCAATTATGCCTCTAATCCCAAAACTGCCAATGAGGTAGTAGAGAAGATAAAGGGCCTCGGGCGACGGGGTGTAGCGGTACAGGCCGATGTGGCAACCAAACAAGGGGCAGAAGCGGTTATCCAGGCCGCAGTG
>CAYHAB010000088.1:0-7678 GCA_964354505.1 uncultured Thermodesulfobacteriota bacterium | reverse complement strand
ATCGACAATACCACGCAGAAAAAGATGCCCCAGCGGGTGATGCATGTGATGGAACTGTTGAGTTAGGGGTGAGGGTGGAATTTCATGAGGGGGATTAGTTTTCGGGCTCCCCCTTTTGTTCTTTGGTCTTCAACCCCTGGCGCAACTCAGCAATGATCCCGCCGGCTTTTTCTTCCAGCTCTTCGGGCACCATGATTGCCGCCCAGCCTTTTTGGGGGATGAAGATGCCATCGTAGGCGGTATCGTGATATGAACGGATCATACAGGGGATCCCCTCCTGTTGCAGGGTCTCGGCAATAAGATCGGCCTCGAACTTATTTTCGGCCACCGTGATCTTTTTGAAGTTCTCCTCTTTCATGGCCTCCCCTTCTGATGATGGATGATACCACCGGATTATCCCTGACGTCAATGACCTCTTCATGAACGCCATGCCCTCCCCCTTGAATGTACGTCGTATTAACGATACTATAGCATGGATGAAAAGAGGAGAGATGATGGGAACACAAAGGCTTTCTCGGAGGGAATTTGTAGCGACCTGCGGCAAAGGTCTTTTTAGCCTTGCCCTTACCTCTTCGCCTCTTTTTTTGAGCAGGGAGGCTTCCTCTTCTGAAAAATCGAGGCTGGAGAGCCAATGGGGACTGATCGAGGCAAGGCCTTCCCCCTATTTTAAGCCCCTCGCAGGGGAAGAGGTTCAATGCCTGCTTTGCCCCCGGGGATGTGTCATTTCACGGGGGGGGAGGGGGTATTGTGAGGTAAGGGAAAACCGGAAGGGGAGGCTTTTCAGCCTTGTCTATGGCAACCCCTGCGCGGTTCACATAGACCCTATCGAGAAAAAACCCTTTTTCCATGTCCTTCCGGCAACTCTTTCTTTTTCCATCGCCACCGCAGGGTGTAACTTTGACTGCAAATTTTGCCAGAATTGGGAGATCTCGCAGGAGGTGCCGGAGAAAACCCTCAATTTCAGGCTCCCGCCTGCCGCGGCGGTGAAATTAGCCCAAGACAATCAGTGCGCCACCATCGCGTCGACCTACGTTGAGCCGACCATCTTTTTCGAGTACATGTATGACATCTCGGTCTTGGCACAGAAGAAGGGGATCATGAGCGTCTGTCACTCCAACGGTTATATCAATCCGAAGCCCTTAGAAGACCTCTGCGGATATTTAGCGGCTGCCTGCATAGACCTCAAGGGCTTTACCGAGGATTTCTATCAGGAGATGACTGAAGGGAGCCTCCAGCCGGTGCTGCGCACCATCAAGACATTGCGGAACAAGGGGATTCATGTGGAGCTGGTTAACCTCTTGATCCCCACCAAGAACGATGATCTTGCGGTGGTAAAGAAGATGTGCCTCTGGATTAAGAATGAGCTTGGAACAGATGTACCGATTCATTTCTCCCGTTTTTATCCTCTCTATAAGTTGCGCAATCTCCCCCCCACACCGGTAGAGACCTTGGAGCGGGCGAGGGAGGTGGCCATTGCTGTCGGTCTTGAATATGTCTATGTAGGTAACGTTCCCGGACATTCAGGGGAAAACACCTATTGCCCATCCTGCAAAAAACAGCTTATTGCCCGGTTGGGCTACTCCATCCTCGCCAACCATGTGATCAAGGGTAAATGTAAGTACTGCGGGAAGCGGATCGCCGGGATATGGCAGGGCGCTGCCTAGCGTTTTTCAATCCATCAAACTTTTCAGCTTGGCTCTTTTAATCACGTGAGAATCTCAGCGTCACCACCGTGCCGGTGCACGCAAAGGACCTTTCCAACTGGCATGGATCTGGCGCATTTTGCTGCGCCACATGGAGAAGTTGAGGATTAAGGCCAGGGGAATGTTCTTGAGGGGGGCGCGCGAGAGCCGCGAGAAAATGGAGCGCGGGGCACAGCAATACTTCTTGGCCCAGAGGTATCCCTCCTGGAGCTCATCTGGGGTCATCGAGGCAGGGCGGAAAAGGACATGTCCCGCATCGTAGTTGCGCCAATCCTTGCTCTCGGGGAGGAGGCGATCTTCTTTGATGAGGCGTTGACGCAATGCGGTGCCCGGATAAGGGGTAAGGATCCCCAAGGCCGGCACCTCTATACCCGATTTTTGGACGAACTCTACGGTACGGCGAAAGATATCTTTTTTGTCGTCGTCGTGTCCAAAGATAAAGGCCCCCTGGACAATGATCCCTGCGCTGTGGAAGTCATGAACCTGCTGGGTGAACCGGTTCGTCCTGACCCATGACTTTCCCGCTATGTCGAGATTGCTCTGACTCAGGGATTCGAAACCGATGAAAAGCTCAACGCAGCCGCTTTGTGTCGCCAGATCGAGGAGTTCAGGGTCCTCAGACATCTTGAGCGAGGCAAAACTGGCCCAGCGGATCTTGAGGGGGATCAAGGCCCGAAACAGCTCCTTGGTATACCGGGGAGTGCCGCCGATGTTGTCGTCGACAAAAAATACAGTGAGGCGCGGATAGACATCCGAGACTTCCTTGATCTCGGCGACCACTTCCTGCACCGGACGGGACCGGTATTGGTAGCCGAAGAAGAGGGGCACCGTGCAAAATTCGCAGTGGTTCGGACAGCCGCGGCTGGCTTGAACGGCAAAAAGGTGTCGATGGTGGTACCGTCGCAAGAGATCTCTGCGAGCTGACGGTCTCCCGTAGGCAAGCGGCGGTTTAGTAGATTGATAGATTTTTTTTAGTGTCCCTTGAGCGAAGTCCGCTAAGAGCGTCGGTATGACGCCCTCCGCCTCTCCTCGAACCGCGGCATCGCAGTGTTGCAGGGCCTCCTCCGGTTCACTGCTGATATGCAGACCGCCCATCACCACGGGGATGGCGCGGGAGCGAAAGTGATCTGCCAATTCATAGGCATGGGGGGCATTCATGGTGAGGGCAGAGATACCCACCAGATCAGCCTCCATATTCAGGGCCACTGGCTCTTGGTCCTCATCCACCACCTCGACCTCCCATTCCGTTTCAGGGAAAAGGGCGGCCACCGTGGTGACACCAAGAACAGGGAACGGGAAGGGAGGATGTTCTGAGATCACCAGGGACTTATCGGTGGCATGGATCAGATAGGCCTTTTTCTTATACATTGCGTTTCCGTTTCATGTTAGATGAAAAGTTTGAGCCTGCAATAATAGCACAGATTCGTCATATACAAAGGTTTTTTCTATTGTCTCTCCATGATAGGAGATAGAGCAACACTATCAGAATACACTTCTAAACTCTTTAAAAAACAAACAGTTGGCTCTCTGAGCCCTCATATCTATGGCTCCCTATAAGCAACTATTTGGGCGCAAAACCTGATAGAAAAACAGTTGCTTTTTCTCCAGCTATCATCTATTTTCTAAAAACTTATCCGTTGAGGAGGGCGATTATGCTGAAGTTCATGAGGACCCATGCCGCCTCGTGGTTCATCAAAATCATTATAGGGGCGATAGTTGTGGTTTTTGTTCTTTACTTTGGTAAAACGGGCGAGGAGAGGAAGAAGCTGGCCGTAGCTACCGTAGAGGACACTTCCATTACCAAAAAAGAATTCGACCGCGTGTACCGTAACTTGTTCGAAAACTACAAGAAGATCTTTGGACAGCAGCTTACCCCTGACCTCCTTAAAGGGCTGGATATCAAACAGCAGGTACTCGATCAATTAATTGATGCAGCGGTTATCCAGCAATGGTGTAAAAACATAGGGCTTCGGGTGACTGAAGAGGAGTTGAGGCAAATCATCCTGCAAAACCCAGCCTTTCAGCGGGGGGGGCAGTTCGACCGCTACCTCTATGAGCAGTTCTTGAGGGGCATAGGTTATGATAATGAAACATTTCTGGTGCAGATGCAAAGAGAATTGCTAAACCAGCGTTTAGGCAATATCATCGGGGATACCGCCGTGATCCTCACCGAGGAGGAGGTAAAAGAGCTTTATTTTTTGGAGAACGGAAAGATCAACCTGAGCTTTGTTAAGGTTTCGCCTCATGCCTTTGCGAAGCGGGTTACGGTCACGCAGGGAGAACTGGAACGATACTATGCCGATCACAAGGAAGAGTATCGTGCTCCTTCGGTGGTAAAGGTCATCTATCTGCGGTTTTCCCCGGACGAATACCGCAAGGAGGTAAAGGTTTCGCCGCAGGAGGTCCAGGAGTACTATGATATAAACAAGGTGGAATATATTCAAGAGGGAAAGAAGAAACGCCTGGATGAGGTGAAGGGGGAAATAGTATCCGTCTTGTCGAAAGAAAAGGCCAAAGATCTTGCAGCCATCCATGCCGAAGATGCGGCCTATCAGGCGAAAAAAAAGGGGGGGTTAAAGCCCTATGCCAATGAGGCAGGGCTTCAGGTGAGGGAAGGGGGGCCTTTTAAAGCAGGGGAGTCCTTAAAGGGGTTGGGGGTCAAAGAGAAGCTTTCCTCTATTGCTTTTACCTTGGATGTGAACGAGATTTCCTCTGCCTTTAAGGATGGTGATGACTACTTTGTCCTGCAAGTGGTCGATAAGATACCCCCGCAGGTCCTTTCCCTCGAACGGGTGCGGGAGCAGATAAAGGAAGCCCTTGTTTCCTCATTGGCCCAAAAGTTGGCACAGGGCACCGCACAGGAACTGCTCACGGCCTGGAGAAAGGGCGCAGGTTTTTTGGAATTGTTGAGGCGCTATGGCTTAAATGTTGATGAGACCGGATTCTTCAAGCGGAGCTCATCGTCGCCCCCCGGGATAGGTCCCCTGGGAGCATATGCCGGTAAGATCGCTTCGTTGACCCTTGAAGCCCCTTGGCCTGAGGATATAGCCGAGATGAAAGATGCCTTTGTTGTGATCAAGCTACAGGGTGTAGAGAAGATCGACGAAAAGGGATATGAAAAAGAGAATGATGCCTACCGTAAGCGGCTCTACAGCTACAAGGGAAGACAGTTTCTGCAAGGATGGCTCGCTGCCATGAAGAAAAAGGCAGACATCACAATCAACCAGGAGCTGTTAGGAGAATATCGGTAAGATATGCGAAATTTTCTTGACAAATCTCTCTCAATTTGGTATAAAATGGGGCATTATTATAGATGTCGCTCCAAGAGGGACGTATGAGTTTTTCGGGTCGGTGTCGCAGAGGATATATATTTTTTCTTGTGGCCATCTCTTTTTTTACCTACTTTTCCGGGGTACACGGGAAAGTGAAGGAAGAAAAGAGCTTCTTGGGCCTTGGCGATGTCGATGTAAAGGCGTGCGAAGGGGTAAAGGTGACTCAGTGTGAATTGGCCAAAAATTTCATTCTCACCTTGAAGATGGGAGAGGATTTGACCTGCGAAGCTTGTTTTATCCAGTTGCGGGCCTTGGGCATCGCCCCTAGTGAGGATTGGAGCTATGATGATCCAAATAAGATCGTCACCCCGGAGGAGATGAAAGAGGTGGCATTGGAAACCCATCGGGCCTACAACGTAGGTAATGTCCGCTTCGATGGTTTTGCAGCGGCGGCAGGTATCAATCGTTTTTGCCAGGATTTGAAGGGGCCATCTATCCCTCCACCTATGAGTACGGGCACGGAAGAGAAGAAAAAAGAAGAAGAGGGGCAAAAAGAAAAGGGGCAAGAAGAAAAGGGGCAAGAAGAAAAGAAACCAACGGCACCTGATGCTCAACTGCCCACCCCCCCAAAAGGAGACAGTAAATAAGCTTCTGATTTTGCCTGAAAAACAGGTGGTGCGAATATCTCTCCTCCTTTTTCAAAAAATACTACATACTCACCAGATACAGACGCAGCCTTATTCTCTGACGTCCCACGGCATAAAGAAGCATGAAAAAAATAGGTTTGTCTTCTTTACTTCTTTATCACTTCATAAGGCATGACTTCATGCCGTCCGCTATGCTTCAACAAGGCTTTTTAAAGGGGCCTGATTAGGACGAGGAGGAGTCGATGGCTCGTGTCACGTTTGAACTCCCGGAGCAATTCCAATTTTCTACCGAGATAGCCGTGCGTATTAGTGACATCAATTACGGCGGGCATCTCGGGCATGATTCGATTATCTCTCTGATCCATGAGGCCCGGCTGAGGTTTTTAAAGGCCTATGGTTTTACCGAAGCAGATATTGACGGTTTCGGTTTGATCATGGTTGATCTGGCGATCCTCTACAAGGCAGAGGCCTTCTATGGTGAGATCTTGACGATTGAAGTTGGTGCCCATGATTTTAAAAAATACGGCTGTGACTTCGTCTATCTCATTACCAGCAAAGATACGGGCAAAGAAGTCGCGCGGGCAAAAACAGGGGTGTTGATCTTCGATTACGAGAGGAGGAAGGTTGCCGGTGTTCCGGAACGTTTCAAGACGGCCTTTACATCACAATAGTTCGACAGGACCGGCAAGTGATATGGTATGAAGGGATAATGGAATATCCTCATTGATAAAGAAGTGCATAATCATTATGTGAAGCCCCTCGAAATAATGGGGCTTTTCCCTTGCAAGAGGTAACTAGATGTGATATATTAAATTTACCAACATAATTATTGCAGAGCAAGGCCGACATTGCAAAGGGGGTTTCGTGAGTCGTGACGATTTGATTAAACTCGAAGGTGTAGTGACTAAGGTGATAGGCCGCGGTACCCTGGAGATTGAGTGCGAGAATAAGGCCATTGTCAAGGGCGTCCTCTGCGGCCGGATGAAGAAAAGAAGGATTCGGGTGATGGAAGGCGATCGAGTCCAGATAAGCGTCTCGCCTTACGATACCTCCCACGGCATCGTTACCTGGCGCTTTTAATGTAACGAGAGAGAAACAATGAGACAGGGCACAAGGGCCCCATGAAAGGGCCCTTTTTTTGCGCTTAATCCGGTTTCAACGTAAGCACCTGGGATGCGGTTTACACAACACAGGGGGTTTTGATCCGTTAGCGAAGAGGCTCGAGATTGGTATGGATGAGCGCAGTCCGCTTCCCTGGCCACCGAAAGCAGGCAGCCAATTCGCACTAGCCTGGATAGCTGCTCTACTATTTTTTCTTTTTCTTTGCCTTTGGTTTTGTCGATATATTAAAGATGGTGTACAAGGGGCAAAAGCCTACCAGGCTCGTCAGGGCGAAGATCACCGCGATAATGGCGAGGATGATGGCCGCTGTGCCTGATATCTCTCCCGTTGCATAGAGTACCGCTATAACGGCGGCCAGGATCAATCTAATAACTCGGTCGACTGCGCCCATATTTTGCTTCATATACTGTCCCTCCTTTTTATGATATCGATATGATCATTCAAGGTTGACAGAACAACAATCACACACCTAACCTCGTGCATACAATAATGATAGAAATCAGGGGTGTTTGTCAAGAGCAATAATGAGCCTCTTTTTAGGGTATTACGGTATATTTGAGAACGACCTCAATTTCCCGAAAGGCGCTTCGACGAACAGACACGGGTTTGGTCGTGGGCACTACTGCCTTCGATAGCCGAATCGTTCTTCGAAGATAGGCGCGAGCAGATTGTCCACAGGCACATAATCGTCAGTGAGGATCACGGTATATCTTTCCTTCAGGTACTGTTGCAGCCGATCAGCGGGCATGATATGCGAAATCATTTTTGCTCCATCCTCTTTTTGGATGGTTCTTATGAAATCCTTCATGTCTAGCTTTTGGGGGCTCGCTACGACCACAAAGGTATTGATGCCGATGTTATCATAATCGGAACTGATGAGGATAAGATGGACATTCCCCTTTCCAAACACCTCCTCCAAGGTTCGAATATAGGA
>CAYHAB010000087.1:0-2958 GCA_964354505.1 uncultured Thermodesulfobacteriota bacterium | reverse complement strand
AAGTTTTCACCGTATATCACCAAAGGGATGAAAAGTCAATATATAGCTCTCTGTGTAATTTTTTGCCTCTTTTGGGCACCCGGCAACCGGGCGCAGGCAGATGACGCTCCGAGCTATGGCGACACCATTATTGTTGGGTCGATAGGGGATGCCAGTAATCTCATCCCCATGCTGGCCTCAGATAGCGCTTCTCACGACGTCAGCGGCCTCGTCTATAACGGATTGGTTAAATACGATAAGGACCTAAATCTGGTGGGGGATCTGGCCAAAGGGTGGGAGGTCTCGCCCGATGGGCTGACCATTACCTTTCACCTGCGCCAGGGGATCCGGTGGCATGACGGCGCTCCGTTTACGGCCGAAGACATCCTTTTTGGTTTTCGCACCATCACCGATCGAAAAACCCCCACCGCCTACGCAGGTGACTACCTGGAGGTAAAGCGGGCCGAGGTCTTGGGCACACACACCTTCCGCGTCACCTACCGTAGGCCCTTTGCCCCGGGGCTGGCGAGCTGGGGTAGTCTGGTGGTCCTGCCCAAGCACCTGCTGGCAGAGCAGGATATCACCAAAAGCAAGCTTACTCGTGAGCCCATCGGTACAGGGCCTTACAAGCTAAAGAAATGGCTCACTCAAGAAAAAATCGTTCTGGAGTCGAATCACGACTACTTTGAGGGTAGGCCGTATATTGACGGCTATATCTACCGGATCATCCCCGATCCCGCCACCATGTTTCTCGAGCTCAAGGCGGGGGGGGTAGACTGGATGGGACTCACCCCCATCCAATATCGCCGTCAGACCAATTCCCCCGCCTTTGAACGGGAGTTTCGTAAGTACAAGTACCTATCCTTCTCTTACACCTATCTAGGGTACAATTTGTTGTCCCCCCTCTTTCGGGATAAACGCGTGCGCCAGGCCATAAGCTATGCCATCGACAAGGAGGAGATCATCAAGGTGGTCCTTTTGGGTTTGGGTGAGGCCAGCACTGGTCCCTATAAGCCCGGGACCTGGTACTACAACCCCCATGTAAAAAGGTATCCCCATGACCCGAAAGAGGCGAGGAGATTATTGCAAGAGGCGGGCTGGCAGGATACCGATGGCGATGGCATCCTTGATAGAGACGGTAAACCCTTTGTATTCACCATCTTACTCAATTGGGGGAACCAGGAGCGTCTCAAGTCTGCGGAACTCATTCAGAGGCGCTTGGGGCAGATAGGGATCAGGGTGAAACTGCGGGTTATGGAATGGGCGTCTTTCATCAACGAGTATATCGACAAAAAGAGGTTTGAGGCCGTTATCTTGGGGTGGTCCACAGGGGTTGACCCCGATCAATATGATATCTGGCACTCCAGCAAGACCGACTATAAAGAGCTGAACTTCATCTCCTACAAAAGCAAAGAGGTGGATGCGCTTCTTGAAAAGGCAAGGATGACCTTCAACAGGGAGGAGCGGAGAAGATACTATTTCCGCTTCCAGGAAATCTTGGCTGAGGAGCAGCCCTATACCTTCCTCTTTGTCCCTTATTCGCTACCTGCCATACATGCCCGGTTCAGGGGTATAAAACCCGCCGCGGCTGGGATTACCTACAACTTCATCCGCTGGTACGTCCCCACGCGGGAGCAGAGGATCTTGCGGTGACCTGATTTGACACCGCCGATAGATTTTGTTATTCTTAAAAAAAATGTTCGGGAGTCCCATCAGTTATCTCACTGGTGCGATCAGAACTGAGCAAGATATTTCTCTCTTCATCCTTCTCTTCCTGATTGGGCAAGAGGAAGAATCTACGATGGAACCTCCCCCGGCTGATCCCCGCTGGGGAGCGGATGCAGTAGGCGAATGACGATCCCTTTCACGCTGAAGAATCCCTGAAGGGGGTGGGTCATGTGCCCAAGGCGTTGAAGAATCATCCCCTTGTGATAAACAACAAAGAAGGATGTGATGTTATTCGTCTATAAGAAAACAGAAAAAATGGCACCGGTATCGAGGGTTAGCCAATGGGGTTTCGAGGTGCGGGGCTCTTTGTCTTCGTCAGATAGAACAGCATGAAGAAAAGGAAGATAAAAGAATCAAGAATGATAATAGTGAAGAGGATTGTCCTCTTCGTTCTCCTTACCTTTCTTTTTCGCGTTGTGGTGTTGCTGGTTGCCCCCGATCCATCCAAACCGAGGATCGACACCTCCATCATGATGCGCCTGATTGGTACCGTAGACCGTTACCTCCACCCCCTGTATAAGGACGGGCAAAGAGGTGGTGTGCGAACTGACGTCTGGGAGAATTCACTGGCACGGAAAATCAGGGATGAGATGGTGTTTACGAGATTATCGGAGATTACTTTAAGCAAGGAACTCAAGCCGCCCCTTCCCAGGGTGAGCCTCTTTCCTCCGGGGAAGCTGGATGAGTACGAGCAGAGGAACATCTTGGAGCACTCCCGTTTCTATCGCGAACTGGAAGAGATTGTACAGGGGGAGGAGCGGGCGAGAAATTTCTCTGATGTCCCCACGCCTAAGAGCGGCGATGTCAAGGGGGGAACTATTCCCCTGCCTGAGGATATTGAAGCGCATCGGATAATCGCCAGCCTGAGAGAGGCTGCTAAGGAGGGAGGGGAGGGAAAAAAATCCACCGAGGCTGCAACCTTGGAGGTCAGGGGGCCGGCTGCCGGCCGGAAGGTCAGCTACGCCCCTAATCCACTGCAGGAGAAAGTCTCGATTGATGGTGATCGCCTGCTTAAATTTTGGATCTTCCCTGACGGCACGGTGGGCAAAGTCATCCCTCTCGTCAAGGGTGACGATCAGGCAACCGCTGTGGTCATTAATCATCTTAAGAGGTATCGATTCAACCCGCTGCCTGCGGATGCCCCTCAAGCGGAGATGTGGGGAATCATCCCTGTAAAGTCGGTGTTGAAATGAGCCGTATTTCTGAGAAAAAAAGAAAGTTGCTTACCAGACTCTTAATAGGGCTCATTCT
>CAYHAB010000086.1:0-2662 GCA_964354505.1 uncultured Thermodesulfobacteriota bacterium | reverse complement strand
CGTGCCCGTTTGCACCACCGTCGTTCCGCTCGTAAACGGGGAGGGAATCCCATCATTCAGCCCCAAATAGTTGAGCGTGATCGTCGGGTAAATCGGGTCGTGGTCGCTGTCCCAACTTTGCAGATACCATTGTTGCCCATTGAAATTTGTTACGTCGCCTTGCGCCAGCGCGTTGATGTATCCGACCTCCTCGGGTTGCGCCCCTTGCACTTTGCGCGTCAGCGAATCAATGCCCCATGGCGATTTTACTGCGGTTGGCGTGGTGATGTCGGCGAATACGTAGCCGGCCCCTGTCGATGGTTTGTAGGTGGTGGTTGCAGGCATTTATTTTGCTCCGTTAATTCCTTTGTTGATCTGGTCGAGAAGGTCGTTGGTTTTTTGCAAATTCCCCTTTGCGGCTTCCTGTCGCTCCTTGGCGAGATTGAATCGGGCGATGGCGTCGCGGGATCCTTGTGGCATATCTTTGCGCGCTCCTTTACCAAGCCCGCCAGTAGATCCGAGGCCGGTAATCACTTTGCCAGTCGCGTCGAGTTGCTTCTTTCCAAGCCCGCCTTCCGCTCCGAATTTGTTCGCCTGCACCACATCTTCCCCCGTCGCAATGCGCATTTGATCCGCCAGTTTCGTCTCTGCTTTCGTCGGCTTCTTTGCCTTGCCAGTGAACACGTCTTCAAGGTTTTTCCGTGACGCTTCGAGTTCGTCATCGGCAAGCTTTAGCGCCTCTTCGGCGTTGTCTTTCTTCACCCCCTGAATCGCCTTTTGCTTGTCCATCTCGTCCTTGAACGCCTCCGCCTTTTTGGCGTTTTCGTTGTCCATATTTTGCTGGAAACGATCGCGCTCTTTCTTCGCAACTTCGTCCTGCGCCTTGGCAACTTTTTCGATGAGGTCAAGCTTCGTTGATTCGAGTTTGATCAACTCCGTTTGAGCGTTCACCTGCTCAATTCCTGCCGAGCTGGCGATGTATTCCTGAAGCCTTAACCCTTCCGCTACCGACTCGTTCAATTGCTCCTCCAGAGTGAGCAATTTTGCTACCGAATCAGTCTCGGCTTTGTCACGATCCGCCACCGCCTTCTCCATCGCCGCCCCCTCTTTTTCGATCGCGGCCATCTTAGCGTCCTGCTCCGCTTTAATGCGCGGATCCACTCCCATCTTGACCGTCTTTGTTTCTGCGCCGATCGCCAGCGACTCCGCCTCAAATGCGGCGGCTCCTTCGGTGCTTTGCTTTACGGGTTTAAAGGCGTCGTACGCTCTTGACATCGCTCTAATCGCCTCGCTGACGCCCGCCGTTGATATAGCCGTGCCAACCCTCATCGTTGTCCAGAACGCTTCTGATTTCGCCGCCCCCACAACCGCTTGCGCCGCGAAAACCTTAACCTTCACCGCCAGCGCATCGACCATGTCGCCAGCATCGGCGATCGTCTGAATGTCATCCGCGCTGATTTTTGGGCTAGCGTTTGCCATCTCTCGCATCGCCGCCGCTCCGCCGTATAAAGCAGGTGCCATTTTCGAGGCTGATTTGCCGAGGAGCGCCATCGCTGCATCAAGCGCCGCTCCCTTATCCGTCGCCCCCTTCATTGCGTCGGCGATGACATAGAGCGCTTCATCCGCGGTCAGCCCTGCAATGTCAGCGAATGAGATCCCGAGCGCGTCCAGCGCCTTCCTAGCGGGCCCATCGGCCACCGTGGCAATATCGACCAAGGATCGGGTCAGCGTGATGATGCCTTTTTTCGTCGTCTCTGCGTCACTTCCCCCTGCGAGAAAAACCGCGTTGAGCCCCTGAAGAGCGTCGGTGGTGATGCCCATCGCATCGCTCGAATCTTGCAGGTCGCCAGCAAAGTCCATCACCGATTTTCCGAAGGAAACGATTGCCCCGATGGAGAACGCTGCGGCGAGCGAAGCGACTCCGCCCTTTGCCATGTCGGCGAATGAAGATGCGATTTTATCCCCCGCTTTATTCGCCCCTTGCTCCATCTGGCGAAGCCCGCGAGCAAAGGCGGATGCGTCGAGTGAGCTTTTGAATTCGAGAGATTCGGTGGCCATAATTATTTGTCTGAGTTTGCCTTGAGCACGTCGGTAATTTTCTTCTTTCGGTTGAGGTAGGATTGGCGGTCGTTGGTAACGAAGCGCACCGCTTTCCCAAGCGCGTCAACCGCAACGTTAATGCTTCCAACCCCCATCATTTCCCCTTTGTAATTACGGGTAAAAACGACATTTTTAATCGTGCCAACTAAATTTGAGATAGTGGCTTTTTTAGCTGTTCCTTTTGATGCGGATCCTGTGCCCAACTTTGCTCCTCGGTAGTTACCACCAAGTGCTTGAATTGCTGGAATCCACCCTGCCCGAAGCGCACCAATTCCAAAAATTCTTTTGCGAAAAATTGATTTCATCATATCAAGGTGCATCACTCGCTTCCATTTTTTTACGCCATATTTTTTGTTGCAATTTATTGCGGCTACGCGAGCCAACAAGGTGCCGTTTGAAAGTTTTGAAGCTGTGCGAATATCTCCAGCTTTTGCTTTCGGAGTGAAGGAAGCGGAGCGAAAAGCTACGTCGCGCATTGCTCGGTTGACGATGTCCGCCTCTGGTTTCTTCTTTTGGTTTTTCACCGCCACCAACGCCGCGCGAAACTTCGACAAATCCACTTCCATCGTCATATCAATTCCCC
>CAYHAB010000085.1:0-2641 GCA_964354505.1 uncultured Thermodesulfobacteriota bacterium | reverse complement strand
ACCCCATCCGCTGTTAAATTGGTTAACCAAAATTGGAGTAGAGCTGTATTGAGTTGTTTTATCTTTCCATACCATAGAGCTATACTCAAGGCTCGCTACCTTGCCTGTAAAGTCGGTTACGTTGTAATCATATTCAAGAATAGAAATGTATACCTTAACCATCCACACTGTCTCAGTAGGCATAGTGATAGTGCCGTTATCAATGCCATCTAATAACAAATCTATGTTAGTTGGATTAGCAGTAAGTTCACCCAACCCCATGAGCTGGATAAATCCATGCTGGCTGCGACCAGGTATAGTTGTACCAAAGTCGCTTGTACCATCGTACCACGTACCCCCACCAAAGTGCACCCCTCTTACATCTGCTTCTGCCCATCGGCCCATAACTGTAGTGCCCTCAAGATTAGGCCTAATGAAGTTGCGATAGCCTAGCGCCTGCGAGTAGTTGTTGTTAGGTGAGATGCCATGGCCTAAGCCACTAACAAATATGCGCTCATTGTTATTCTCAATGGATGCTCTATTTACATTACCCATACCTGTAGCGCTTTTCTGATTACCACTAGTGTTAGTGATATTGCTACCGCCTACATTATTTGGGCTGCTGATTATACCCGGTGTTCCGTTAGTTCCTGTAGATGCAAAGCATGCGCCCTTCCCTGAATCCCAAGTATAGCCGTAAAACTCGCAGCACTCTTGTGAGCCACTGCTTGTATCTCCATCATAATCTAAGAAATCTACAGCGCCTGTAGTTGTGTTAATGGTAGATGGAGTATATTGGCATAGCGCTCCGATGTCTAGCAAGCGCATAAGCTTGCACTTAGTTACTTGCTCCTCTGCTACTATGTAATCTGTTAGCTCTATTACCCTCCACCACGAATCCTTTACCCAAATCTTATCATTAAATTTTAACCCGAATACATCAGTTACGCCAAGCTGAAAGTAAGCCTCCATGATTTTCTGCTCATCATCGTAAAGCTCTGCGATATACTGCCTCCAATATCTATCGAATAGCGTATGCAATGGCATGACCTCTATTGGATGTGGAGGAATCTCCTGCCCGAAGTTTAAATCGTTTGTATTTATTGATGTTGGCACTTTATTATAGTGGCATAGCAAAGGTATAACTGTAAAGCTCGCAGCTTCAGCTACCTCATCGTATACCATAACTACAGCGCTTTCTTCAAATGCTCTCTTGTAAAGGATGCGCGGCCCAGGTGCCATAAACTCTCCCTTATTATTAAAGTATTTAGGGATAACATACGTAGTATTAGGGATAAGGTCGCAAGGTGAAGCTCCAAAGTTTAGCTCTACAGTGTAATCACTTGTGCTGAAATCATTGCCTGCATCAGTTAAGCGAAGCTCTCCATAGACGCGTTGTGCTGCGCTCTTATACTTAGCGTTAAATACATCTCCCTGCTCTTTATAGCTCCACTTCAATAAGCGTTTTCTTACATCTGCTGCTGGTGTTAATACAATGTCTTTAGATAGGTCTAGTTTGCCTGTCCAATCGTAATCTGCTCCGCTACCCAAATACTCCACCATTGGTATAATCTCAACAGCGTTAGGCATGTTTGGATTAGGAACTAAGACAGCATTAAACATTTTCAGAATATCGCGCAGATAATCTATCTGTTTTAGCTCGGGTGCATTCTTAATAAAATTAATAGGCTGCGCCTGTAGCTCTCCTGTTACAAATGAAATAGAAAAAGTAGAATCAGTATTAACATCTATTGTAAGTTGGCTTCCCAAATGACCGTAGATATAAAGTCTTATTTCATCTCCTGTTTGAATTTCTAAAGTCTTATTACAAACTGCATGTATAATAGTAGCTGCTGTAGGATCATAAACCTGATTACTACTATTCCAATCAAACTCTATATTTGTTAAACCTTGACCGTTAGTCATCGGCTGTATTGTCTCTATGCCTCCTCTTGTTATTCCTAGATTTATGTCATACGTGCTAACACTTGTGCTTGCTGCTACTTCTATGAATAAATCAGCATTAAATGTAATGTTAAAATTACCCTGAGAAGTGTATACGTTAGATGCAAAGCTGCTAGATGGATCAAAAGTTTCTACCCATCCTGTAAGTTGCTTTCGATATAATCCTGTAAATGGTATTACAGTTAAATTAAATGTCTGATTAGTTGTATATTCTGCGCTAAACTTAGCCTCATCAGCTGCAATATTTCCAAGCGTAAGAGGATTAGTGATGTAAGGAATATACATCTCTATTAGCTCATTACTCAAAGTATCTCCGCTCCATGTAAAGCCAGCCTCTGAAATTATCTTATCCATTAGCCACTTTGCCTGAACAGCTAGCGTCAGCTCTCCGGTATAGATAGGATTAACTGAGCTGAATATCCTTCTGCTTGTTACTGTGCTATCCTCACACCAATTCTGCCCCTTATCAGTCAGCGTATAGCAGATTGCAAAATTAAATAAACTACCATCGTTAATTAGATTTACATTCTCATAGCTATTCTCATGCGCTAAATCTGTATAGTCTAATTCACTGATCAGCTTATCTCCAATGCTGCGAGCTAAGTCAACAGTCTCACCAAAGAATGAAATAACGAATTCATGTATTTTGCCCTGATGAGTTACTGCCTGCTTAAATTGTATGTGCCCCTCAGCAATG